>CADBQZ010000144.1 GCA_902796865.1 uncultured Ruminococcus sp.
CGTACCGGTCAGTGCAAACGCTGCATCAGGTAGTTCAGACACTTACAGTGAATCAGCAAATCCTTTAGGATTGAAGCTTACTGCCGAAAAGACAAATTTTTCTATTGACGAGATAAGGGAAGGCAAAAGCATAACGGTATACGTTGATCCTATTGGCTCTGTAAAGGAAAGTGATCATGTAGGTTCTGTTGAATTCAAGCTTATTTCGAGTGCATGGGGAAAAGTTGATCCTGTAGATCTTATACTTTCAAACGATAATGCACTTGGTACAAAGTATGGTAATATAATTGCTGGTAATGGCAATAGACGTGATATATGTTTCAATAATATAAATACAATGGCGCTCAGTAAGTGGGACAATAAGGAAATGCCCCAGAAGCCAGGATACTCTATTTGTAATTATGCAAAATTAGAATCATTTCCAGGTTATAGTGATGATTATCCCCCAGAAGCCTTTATCGTTTCAGATTCTGTACATGGTTTTTTAAAAACAGACTTATCATATGGAGAACATATTGCAGAATTTAAAGTAAACTTTCCAAAAGATCTTGATGCAGGTAAATACACTATTAATATTACTGATGCAAAGTCAATAATTTGTTTGGACGGTGAATTTGGAAGCGACAATTCGAAAATTCTTGATGCTCCTGCTACTGAAAATATAACTTTTACGATAGGAAACGATTTGCCTTTAGAAACTAATTTGAAATTAAGTGCCGGAAATATTTCAGCCAGACCGGGCGAATATTTTAATGTAAACCTTGATCTTTCCGATATACCAGGATATGGCGTTTCTGAATGCCATTTCGGCATAAAGTTTGACCCTTACACAATCGGTATTACAAATATACAAGAAGGTCCGACAGCTAAAACTGACCCTTACTATTCTAATTCAAGTTCTCTTTCAACAAGCATTTCAAATAATATTGCAAGCATTGATCTTTCTTTGTCGGGACAATATATAAAGCAAAACGGCACATTTCTCACCATAACAGGATATGTAAATTATTATGCTTCGCCCGGCGATGTGTCTCCGCTTGAAATAGTTCCGTCAAACAGCTATGGCAGCATAAGTTTCAGTTATATCGACAGCTACGGTTACTCATACTCCGTAACACCTACAGTGTCTAACGGTTCTGTTTCTGTATCAAACGATCCAGCAGTTACAACACCTGCCATTACAACAAGACCTAAAACAACTACAACAACTACTGTTACTACGACCTCACCAGCGAGAACTACTTCCAAGGCAACTTCAAAGACCTATGCACGAACTACTTCAAAGACAACATCAAAAACTACTGCAGCGATAAAAACAACGACAGCTACAAAAATAATAACAACAACTTCAACATCAAAAGCTATTCCCTCCTCTGCGTCAAAGTTTATAAACGGAAAAGACAACTGGAGTTTTAGCAATTCAAGCAATAATTTCGGAAGCGGATACTACATAAACAGCAGTTACTATAATAAGCTTTTGAACGGTCTTACAAATACAGAAAAGTCAAGAGTTAATGACATATTAAGCGGAAGTTTTGGCGGTTCATGCTACGGAATGGCGGCAACTTCTATCCTTGCTTCTCATGGCATTTTGGATCCTTCCGATTATCAAAATGGTGCCAATTATCTGCATGACATATATGGCCCGCCTACTAATGATGAAAAATCGCTCATAAATTACTATTTTGCAGTACAAATGACTAATGTGATACAGCAGGAAATAAACAGGAATCTTTATAAGACCGAAAAGGAAAAACTTAATATACTGTTGAATTGTCTTAACGACGGCTCCCCTGTTCTATTATGCTTCTTCGGATATTTCGACGGCTGGCAGTATGGCGGTCATGCAGTTGTTGCATATGACTATGAAGACAACAATTATTCCATAAGCGGTAAATCATATGATGGCAGAGTTATTATTTATGATAATAATGCAGTCGATTATAATGCTAACTACTGCCTGTATTTCAATAGTTCTAACGGATCGTGGTGTATCCCTGCTTATTCTCTTGATTCTGCTTACGGCAGTCAGCTAGGTCTTATAACAGATGATCTTAGTTATATAAACCATCATGGCTATCTTAACGGTCAGAATACCGCTCATACAGAGGATTATATATCCGTACTTCAATCAGCAGCAATAAATTCCGATTACAGCATAAAAAAGCTAAAACGTTCTGGAAATGGCTGGGCAATAAATTCTTCATCGTCAGATGATGATATAAAAAAGTATTCAAGCCTTAGAGATAACGACTTTGAAAATTCCGATCTTATGTTTGCATTGAAAGATTCCAGTGCCGGATATCTTATAAAGACGGCTGAAAATGAATCGCTTGATCTGTCGCTCGATTATGAGAATTTTCTTATCGAAGCTAAAGTTGATAATGGAAACTTTGCGGAGTTCCAGCCTGACGGCGGAGTAATATTGAAAGGCAGCGATACCGATTATAATATGAGCATGATCTTGAATGAAGGCTATAAAGTAAATGATTGGAATGAGATCAGCATAAACGGCAAAAATGCAGACACTGCACAACTCAAAACAAAAGACAAAGGTTTTGTTCTAAAGGCTACAGAACTTGATGATGTTCAGATCAAAGTAAAAAGCGACTATTCAGAAGCCGACAAATTATTCTCTACAGATTATAACGAAGTATACATCTATGAGATAGATGCAGATACGATCGGTGTGAAAGTCGATACAGACAACAACGGTACATATGAAACGATACTTGATGTTAATTCAAGTGATGCTCCGGACAATAGTGAAATACTAGGCGATGCTGACAGGAATGGTAAGCTTACTGTTGTTGATGCAGTATTTATCGCAAAAGCACTTGCACAGAAAAAAGCTTCTATTCTTCCCGAATGCGCCGATTTTAATAAAGATCAAAAAATAAATGTTCTCGATGCCGTTGCAATTGCAAAGCACTTATCAATTTTTAAATAAACACTTTAAAAGCAGGAGCTAAGACTCCTGCTTTTTTTGATATAAAAACAAAAGCACCCTTTACAGAGTGCTTTTTAATATCATTATTTCCTAAGAATAGAAAATGAGACTGGAAACTTAAAATATGTATTCGGATATGGCTCATCTTCAAGAACAAAATGCCACCACTCACAGTCTAACGGCAAAAAACCATTTCTTTTCATAACGGTTTGCAGAAACATTCTGTTTTCATACTGTTCATCAGTAACATCATGACTGTCGGGATGCGAACGAGTACTGAAAAGATCAAACGGACTCCCCATGTCCAGCTCTTTACCCATTTCCATATCAACAAGGGTAATATCTACAGCACTCCCTCTGCTATGGCTGGATTGCTTTGCTATATAGCCTTTAGCGAAAAGTTCCTGTTTTTCAAGCTCAGGATAAAAATACGGCTTCATTCGTATGTCAGTATCTTCAATTCCCCAAAGCATAAAATGTTTAACTGCTGATGTAGGACGATACGCATCATAAATCTTTATCATATATCCATTCACATACAGTTCTTTTGCCGC
>CADBQZ010000145.1 GCA_902796865.1 uncultured Ruminococcus sp.
AAAATACCTGTTATCGGAATGGGCGGTATAGCTTCCGGTGAAGATGCGGTCGAAATGATGATGGCTGGAGCATCAGCTGTACAGATAGGCGGTGCGGTATTCACCGACCCGTTTGCACCCATTAAGGTGATAGAGGGCATAAACGGATATCTTGATAAAAATAATATAAGCTCTGTAAAAGAAATAATCGGAGCTGTAAAGCCGTGGTAGTTTGCGGATAGGAGAATCATTATGAAGATAATGGCTGTAGACTTCGGAGATTCGAGAACAGGCATTGCCTGCTGCGACAAAACTGAGATGCTGGCATCTCCTGTGACTGTCATATACGAAAAGGATCTTGAAAAGTGTATAGAAAAGACCGCATTGCTTGCAAAGGAACAAAAAGCAGAGCTTATAGTTGTAGGTGAGCCTAAAAATATGAATAATACGATAGGTGAACGTGCCGAAAAGTGCAGGCTTTTTATGGAAAAAGTCAAAGAATCTTCTGGTATACCTGCCGTTATGTGGGATGAAAGAAGTACCACTGTGCTTGCCGGAAATTATCTGAATGCGACTAATACAAGAGGCAAAAAGAGAAAGTCCGTGATAGATGCGGTCGCAGCAACGCTTATACTTGAAAGCTATATGGGATTTCGTAAAAACAGCGGAAAAAAGCCTGATGAGATCTGAGCTGAGGAGTGCTTGAATGAAAACTTTAAAAAAGCGTATGCTTTGTATATCGCTTACGGCAGTCTGTGCATTAGCTCTGTGCGGATGTATGGAAACGGTCGAGCCTAAGGGGAAACCGATAGATGATGAAAGCATACCTTCAGAATACAGTTTGATCAATGAAAAAAAGCTTCCTGTTATGAGAAATGCCGCAGACGGTATGTCTGATATGACTTATGCCTTAACAGGTTCGGCAGAATCAAATATCATTACCTATGATCTTTCGGAAAATAAGGATATTGATCTTTCCGAAAATCATCTGTGCTATTATTCCTATATGCCTGAGACAGAAAGAAAACCTGAGACGGAAGGGTTCTTTAAAAGCTGCGACAAGGCTGAGCTTTATGAAAATGCTCCGGGATTTGATACTCTTGTATGTAATATGGCAAATGGCATAGGGCTTGAATATGACAGCAAAGTACCTATGAGCGAAAATGGAGCGGCTGCTTCTGTTCAAAAGGCAGCTGCTATGGATAGATATGGTATTACTGAAAAGTACAGCGGTGAATTCCTGCTTACTGATATGAGTCTTCTTACGGATCCGGAAGCATCTGATGGTATTACTGATGATGAACAGAATAATATTAAGAAAAAGATAATGATATGCGGCGGAGTTTATACGGATATACTTATTGTTCCTGACAGGGTAAGAGCTTTTGGTAATGAAAAGACTTATTATAACGACAGCTTTGAAAGAAAAAAAGGTATGTCGGCTGATAAAGATACTGACCATAGCATAGTTATCATCGGTTGGGATAACAATTATCCAAAAGAAAATTTTTCAGCAGGCTCTAAACTTCCGGAAAAAGACGGAGCATGGCTTTGCAGATGCTATGATAGAAGCATTGCAGGAGAAAGCGGCAGCATATGGATATCTTACGAGGAAAGATCGTTTCTGAGGGCTGCGGCACTTGATTTTGACAGATATAGTTATGGAAAAAGCATAATGCGCTATGATGAGACAGGAAGTCTTGAAAGTATAAAAAATGATGGCAATGAACCCACAAAGGCAGCAAATATTTTCAGCGGAGCAAACGGAAAACTTAATGCTGTTGGGATAACTACATTTGCTGACAAACAAAAAGTACACATAAGAGTATATAAATCTCCCGAGCCGGATAAGCCTGACAGTGGGCAGCTTGCCGCAGATACAGAGGTGACGGTTTCTTACAAAGGTTATCATGCAATAATGATAGATTCAGATGTTGTACTTTCTGAAAATGAAAAATTCAGCGTTATAGCAGAATATGAAAATGACGGAGATATTGATAGCAACATAGGAAAAGTACCTTTTGAAGGGAATGGAACAGAAAATGCAGCTGTATTTTCAAAAGCCGGAGAAAGTTATATTTTCAGAGACGGAAAATGGCTTGATACATCGAAAGCTGATACAGCAAAACTTTTTAAAAAGAATGTATTGAATAACTGCTGCATAAAAGCTTTGATAGGAGATTAAAAAATACCGCAATATGCGGTATTTTTTTTACATTATCATTGATCTTAAGCAATACGCCGTATCTGATACGGCATCGAAAATTTTTGTGATCCTCTTTTTCAGAGTACGCTTTTTGCTTTTGGGCGATCGTGAGATCATGTAGCATACAGTGCCGGCGGTTATACCGGCAGCAGTCCCTTTTATTATCGGTTTGATGTCCATTTAATATATTCTCCTTTCATTCAGAGTCATTTTGCTCTGATGATATTATTGCTCATAAGAAAAGAAATATAATAAGAAATAAATGGAAATCACTGCTTTTTTAATATTGACTAAATTTTGATTTTATGTTAAAATAATAGTTGGTCTTTACAG
>CADBQZ010000146.1 GCA_902796865.1 uncultured Ruminococcus sp.
ATTTTCTTATCGTCGGTATTGAACCTCTGCGTATCCGGGTGGATCTTTATACCGAGAAGACCTATCTCTTTTATGCGTTTTATCTCTGCCATAGGATCGTCCATATCAGCGTGGAGCGTTCCGAAGCCGAAAAAGTCTTCATGTTCTGAAACGGTTTTTGCAATAAAATCATTTATGCTTTGTATATGTACAGGGTCATTTGCTACAGGGAGAAGCAAACATTTGGATATCCCTGCTTTTTTTCTTTCAGTTAGAAGGGTCTTGATATCACCGCTTAAACTTGTATCAAGATCATAAAATGCAGCAACGTTTTGTGCTGCTTTGCCGGCTATTTTTTCCGGATATACATGAACGTGAAAATCTATAAGTTTCATCTTTTTCGATGCTCCTTTTCGCCAATATAACTTATATGAATAATATGTGATTATAGCATAACATAAATCGCATCAAATGTCAATGATGAAAAGCAATTTTTAAATTTATCTTTTAAAAATTATGAAAAGCTCTTGCATTTTACAAAATAATTGTTTATAATAGGAAGATACACGTTGACTGAGAGAGTAAGTATCATATAAGTTTGAACAAAAAGAGAGAAACGGTCTGCGGCTGAAAGCCGTTTTATGTTCCAATGATGCCGAAGTTCACTCACGAGTGTCAGAGCGGAAGCGTACAATCTGTATCGTTGTAGGTTCTGACGTAATGTCTGCGTTAAAGACAGGGGAGTGTCTGCTCTTTGATAATAGGTGGTATAGCAAGTTTTGTCTTGTCCTGTTATGGGCAGGACTTTTTTTATCCCTGCAAAAATTATTATGAGGTGATCTGATGAAAGAACAACTTAATTCAATCGAAAATCAGGCGATGAACGAAGCATCATCTGCTGATTCTATCAAAGGTCTTGAAGAACTGAGGATAAAATATCTCGGAAAAAAAGGTGAGCTTACAGCTATCCTCAAACAAATGGGAAAGCTTTCTGCTGAAGAGAGACCTGTTATAGGTCAGCTTGCCAATCAGATAAGACAGGACATTGAAAATGCTATCTCTTCTAAAATGACTGCTTTAAAAGCAAAGGAAAAAGAGATAAAAATGGCGGCAGAGGCTATAGATATAACTCTTCCTGGAAAAAAGCCTGAAACTGGAAAGCTCCACCCGCTTAAGATAGTTGAGAATGAGATAAAGGAGATATTCCTCGGAATGGGATTCTCTGTGGCTGACGGTCCGGAAGTGGAATACGATTATTACAATTTTGAGGCTTTGAATCTTCCGCCCGATCACCCTGCAAGAGATACGCAGGATACATTTTATATAACTGATAATATCCTTTTAAGAACACAGACATCATCTGTACAGGTACACGTTATGGAGAACCAGAAGCCGCCGATAAGAATAATCTCACCCGGCTGTGTTTACCGTTCTGATGCTGTTGATGCTACACATTCTCCTTTGTTCCATCAGGTAGAGGGTCTTGTTGTAGACAAAGGCATTACTATGGCTGATCTTAAAGGAACTCTTGAAACACTCATGAAAAAGCTTTATGGAAACGATTGCAAGATAAGATTAAGACCGCATCATTTCCCGTTTACAGAGCCAAGTGCAGAAGTAGACGTTATGTGCTTCAACTGTCACGGCGAAGGCTGTCGTATATGCAAGGGAGAAGGATATATCGAGCTTCTCGGTGCAGGTATGGTACATCCTAAGGTGCTTGAGGGCTGCGGCATAGACAGCAGTGTCTACTCCGGATTTGCTTTCGGTCTTGGACTTGAAAGAATAGTTATGAGAAGATATAATATAAGCGATATGCGTCTTCTCTTTGAGAATGATATGAGATTTTTAGAGCAGTTCTGATAACAGTAGGAGGTAATATATGGATCTTTCAATGAAATGGATCAATGATTATGTTGATCTTAATGATATAGATATAAAGGCTTTTTGCCATGGAATGACTATGAGCGGCTCTAAAGTCGAAGGATATACTCCTGAGGGAGCAGATATATCAAAGGTCGTTGTCGGAAAAATACTTGAAAAGAAACAGCATGAAAATGCAGATGCACTTTTTGTATGTCAGGTAGATGCAGGACTTGAAAATAATATACAGATAGTTACAAATGCAAAAAATGTCAAAGAAGGCGATCTTGTTCCGGTAGCATTAGACGGTGCAGTTCTTCCTGAAGGTAAGATAAAAAAAGGCAAGCTCAGAGGCGTTGAGAGCTTTGGTATGTTCTGCGGACTTGAAACACTCGGACTTACAGAACATGATTTTCCTTATGCAGACCCGGAAGGCGTTTTCGTTATCGAAGAAGATTGTAAGATCGGGGAGGATATTCACTCCGCAATAGGTCTTGATGATACATCTGTAGAATTTGAGATAACTTCCAACCGTCCAGATTGTCTTTCTGTTACCGGACTTGCAAGAGAGGCTTCTTCTACATTCGGCAAGGAACTTAAAATAAAAGAACCTGAATTCAAAGGTATTGACGGAGATATAAACGGCATATTAAAAGTTGATATTGAAAACAAGGAAAAGTGCAGAAGATATTGCGCCGGTATTGTTAAGAATGTAAAGATAGCACCGTCACCAAGATGGCTCAGAGAGAGACTTCGTGCAAGCGGCATAAGACCGATAAATAATTTTGTTGATATAACAAATTATGTTATGCTCGAATATGGTCAGCCTATGCACGCATTTGATCTCAGATATGTAAAGGATCAGCATATAATCGTAAGAAATGCAAAAAGCGGTGAAAAGATAACTACTCTTGACGGAGAAGAAAGAGAACTTTCTGAAGAAATGCTTGTTATAGCCGACAGTGAAAAGCCTGTTGCAGTAGCTGGTGTAATGGGCGGAGAGTACAGCGGTATAATGGACGATACTGTTGATGTTGTATTTGAATCGGCCTACTTTGAGCCTGTTCAGGTAAGACGCACTTCCAAAAAGCTTGGACTTCGTTCGGACGCTTCAGCAAGATATGAAAAGGGCGTTGACCCATATATCAGCATGACTTGTCTCAAAAGAGCGTTTGAACTTGTAGAACAGCTTGGCGCAGGTGAACCTGTAAAGACGGTAATAGACAACGATTGTTTTGATTCTCACGAATTAAAGACAGTTGATTTCAGCGCTGAGTGGATAAATAATTTCCTCGGAACAGATATAGCAGAGGAGGATATGATAAAATATCTGAATTCTCTTGGTTTTGAGGTCAAGGATTCAAAGGTGATCTCACCGAGCTTCAGGATAGATATTGAGTATAAGGCAGATGTAGCCGAAGAAATAGCAAGAATATACGGATACAACAATATCCCATCAACACAGTTTAAGGGAGTTGCCGAGGCTGAGTATACTCCTGCACAGAAATTCACAAGAAATATAGAAAACGCTATGACATCAATAGGCTGCTATGAAATATCAACGTTTTCGTTTATTTCACCAAAGTATTTCGATAAAATTATGCTTCCGGCAGACAGCAAACTCAGAAAGACTGAAACTATAACCAATCCTCTTGGTGAAGATACAAGTGTCATGAGAACAACTATACTTCCGTCAATGCTTGAGATCCTTTCTAAAAACTATAATAACAGAAACGAAGCTGTAAAGCTTTTTGAAATAGGCAAGGAATATATCCCGACCGAACCGGACAAGCTTCCTGAAGAACCGCTTCGCCTTGCTATAGGTATGTATGGAAATGATATTGATTTCTATGATATAAAGGGTGCTGCTGAAAAACTTATGCAGATACTTCGCATAAATGACTGTGAATATATCAGAGCATCAGACAGTGATGCTTTTGATGAAAAATCAGCGTTCCATCCGGGAAGAAGTGCAGTAGTCGTTAAGGACGGAAAAGCTATAGGAATACTCGGTGAGATGCACCCAGATACTGCTGAAAATTACGGCATCGGAACGAAAGTGTATGCAGCTAAATTCAATATCGACGATATGCTTGCACTTGCCGAAACAGAAGTCAATTATAAGCCGCTGCCTAAATTCCCGGCAACAACAAGAGATCTTAGCCTTATATGCGGTGATGAACTTCCTGCCGGTGATATTGAAAAAGCTATCAGAAAAGCAGCAGGAAAACTTCTTGAAAAAGTTACGCTTTTCGATGTTTATAAGGGTAAACAGATAGAAGACGGTAAAAAGAGTATATCATATTCTATCAGTATGCGTTCACATGACGGCACACTCACCGATGAGCAGGCTGACAATGTTATGAAAAAAGTTCTTAAAGAACTTAAAAATATCGGCGCAGAACTTCGTAAGTAAATTGTTTTTTATACTGAAAAGACCTTCTATGAGATTTGTGCATAGAAGGTCTTGATGTTTTTTCTTGTGGATTTATTGACTTTTTTCGGGAAAAATGTTACAATTTAACTGAACATTATTTTTATGATAAATCTGAAAAAAGAGGAGAAAAAAATGAATAACCGCAGGATAGGTATCAGTGCTGACTGTGTATGTGATCTGCCGCAGTCATATATATCTGAAAATGACATCGGATTAGCTGGATTTTATATAACTACTGAAAACGGGAAATTTCTGGATGGAAAAGAGATCTCATCTCAGAATGTGATGGACTATTATCGCAAAGGCAGTAAAGCTATAATGACATCTCCGCCGTCAGTAGAGGAATTTAAAAAGATCTTCCATGGTATGCTTGAAAAATATGATCAGCTAATACATATCACTGTTTCATCTGGAGCAAGTGAATCATACAAAAACGCTAGCGAAGCGCTTGATAATGATGACGAGTTAAGAGGGCGTGTGATACTTGTTGATTCTCTTTCTTTGTCTACCGGAATGGCACATCTTATTATGAGAGCAGCGGAGATGAGCAAGAGCGGATATTCTATGCTGGAGATAGTTGCAGAGCTTGATAAAATGAGGGAGCATATAAATGCTGCGTTTATAGCAGAAAGTTCGACAGAGATGTACCGCAACGGAAGAATAAGCAAAACAGCAAACAGATTCTGTAAAATATTTGGATTTCATCCGATATTCAAGGTCAAAGGCGGAAATGTAGTATTTGGCGGAGTAGAATATGGCGGTATCAAAGGCGCTGCAAAAAGATTTATAAAAAAGACTCTTAAAAAGAAAAATATTATTGATACAAGAAGACTTTTTATAACTCATGTCGGCTGCCGAAAGAGTGAGATAGAGTATATAAAAGCTGAAGTTGCAAAAAGAGTCGATTTTGATGAAGTGATAGTTACTAATGCTTCGGCAACTATATCCGGAAACAGCGGTGCAGAAACATTCGGGCTTTTATATTTAAATAAATGCTGAATGAAAGAATAAATAATTTTATCATAAAATATCAAAAGGCTTGCTTAAAAAAGCAGGTCTTTTTGCAATTTTAAAGAATACTTTTAAAAAGTAGATATATTGTTTATTATGTGTATCTCTTGAAAAATATCATATTATATGTTATAATATATAAGTATGAGTATATGTTTTTATTTGCATCTGCGATAAAACTATTTTGAACGGAGGACAAAAATGGATACAGGTCATAAGGAATGCAAAGGAAGCCTTAAAATATCCGAAAATGCTGTTGAGAGCATAGCACTCAGTGTTATAAGGGAGACTAAGGGTGTAAAAGAACACATCAGAGCATCTGTTCCGGGCTTTGGAAGAAGATCAGCATTAGTGCGTGATAACGGCGGAGCCATTGAGATAGATGTGTATATAGATGTTGAATATGGTGTCAATGCACAAAGCTGCGCCGAGAGCATACAGGAAAGGATAAAATCGTGTGTCCGTGATATGACACACGTTATGGTGTCAAAGGTGAACGTAAAGATCGCCGATATGACATGAACGGAGGTTTATATGTCAAGACGTGAAGTTCGTGACCATGCATTCAAGCTTATTTTTGAAAAGCTTCTCAGAGATGATCCTATAGAGGAACTCTATGAAACAGCGGCAGAGATAGATGAGATAATGGTCAGTGATGATGTTAAAAAAATTGTAGACGGAGTGCTTGAAAAGGCAGATGAACTCGACGGAAAGATCGCCGAGTACAGTACAAAAAGAGCTTTGTCAAGAATACCTAAGATAAATCTTGCAATACTCAGGATAGCTTTCTTTGAGATACTTTATGATGAAAGAACTCCTGTAAATGCTTCGATAAGCGAAGCTGTGCATTTATCGGAAAAATATACATATAAAGATGATACAAGATTTATAAATGGCGTTTTGAGTTCTTTTGCTAAATCGCTTGCTTCCGAGAAAAAGGAAGAATCGTAATGCTTGATATTAAAAGCTGCTTTATTGGGATAGATACAAGCAACTATACTACGTCGGCAGCGCTTTATGACTTTTCTGATAATAGTATGAAAAGCGAAAAAAAGCTTCTTCCGGTAAAAAGCGGTCAGTGCGGACTTCGCCAGAGTGATGCCGTATTTCATCATACGGCGGCGCTGAGCGGTGTTATGCAAGAAGTACTGGCTGACAGCAGTCGTGTTATAGGAATAGGTGTTTCATCGAGGCCCAGGAATATAGAAGGTTCGTATATGCCATGCTTTCTTGCCGGAAAGAATGCGGCTGAGATACTTTCGTATGCGCTCGGAGCTGAGCTTTTTTATACTTCACATCAGCTGGGGCATATAGCGGCGGCATTATATTCATGCGGCAGGACAGATCTTTTTAAAAAAGAGTTCATAGCGTTTCATGTAAGCGGTGGCACAACAGACTGTCTTTATTGTACTCCCGATGAAAGTGAAATAATAAAAGCAGAATTGTTTTCATCATCGCTTGATCTTAAAGCAGGGCAGGCAATAGACCGCATAGGTGTTTCTATGGGGCTTGATTTCCCGTGCGGCAAGGCTATTGAAAAGCTCGCTTTGGATTCAGAAAAAAACTTTGATATAAAAATAAAACTCAAAGGGAATGACTGCTGTCTTTCGGGACTTGAGAATATTTGTAAAAAAATGCTTGAAGATAAAGTATCACATGAAGATACAGCAAAATATTGTCTTACATATATTGGCAAAACGGTTTTTGCTATGACAAAAGCGGCCATAAAGAGTCTTGGAGATATACCGGTGGTTTATGCAGGCGGTGTTATGTCAAACGTATATATAAGGCAGATGCTTGAAAAGGAATTCGATGCTTTTTTTGCGGCACCTGAATATTCCTGTGACAATGCTGCTGGAACAGCAGTGATAGCATATGAAAAATACAAAAGGAAATACGGAAAATGCTGATACTTTCGGTAACGCAGATAAATACATATCTGTCATTCAAATTCAAAGAAGATAAAAAGCTTTCAGGAGTAATGGTGAGAGGAGAAATATCGAATTTTACCGCTCATCGTTCAGGACATTTTTATTTTACTTTGAAAGATGAACAAAGCGCTCTCAAAGCGATAATGTTCAGAAGCAGTGCTTCCAGACTGAAATTCATGCCTGAAGATGGTATGAAGGTCATACTTATGGGCAATATCTCTGTTTTTGAACGAGACGGTGTATACCAGATATATGTGACTGACATAGTCCCGGAGGGTGCAGGAGCAGTACACATAGCTGCTGAGCAGTTAAAGGAAAAGCTTCGCAAAGAGGGTATATTTGATCCAGATGCAAAGCGTCCGCTGCCGCCTATGCCGAAAAAGATAGGAGTTGTTACATCGGGGACTGGTGCAGCTTTACAGGATATAATAAATGTTCTTTCAAGGCGTTATCCTTTAGGGGAACTTGTTTTGTTTCCGGCTCTTGTTCAGGGCGAGGCTGCTCCGGATTCTATAGCCGAAGCGCTCATAAAGGCATCACGCACCGACTGTGACAGTATAATACTTGCAAGAGGCGGCGGTTCGGCTGAGGATCTTTCGGCATTCAATACAGAAAAGGTAGCATATGCTGTATTCAACAGCAGTATCCCGGTCATATCGGCTGTGGGGCATGAGACTGACCTTACTATCGCTGATATGGCAGCAGATCTTCGTGCACCGACACCTTCGGCTGCTGCTGAGATGGTGTCGCTTTCGGCAGAACAGTTGAGAGGCAATATAGCTTTTTATGAAGATAAGCTTTCGGCATTGATAAAACGAAATACGGAACTTATGGAAAACCGTTTAACTAGACTTAATGACAGGCTTATGAGATATTCACCCGATCATCGTATAGATACGGATATATCGGTATCGGAAGGACTTTCAAAAGCTATGACAGCGGCTTTTAAGGAAACACTTCTGAAAAAGGAAAAAGAGCTTCTTGGTCTTTCGGAAAAAATTGAAGCGCTTAGTCCTGTCAGGGTACTGGAACGTGGATATTCGCTCGTATACCGGAACGGTATCCCGGTAACGAAAGGCTCGGAGCTATTGGCAGGAGATCTGATCGAGATACGTATGTCTGACAAGACTATAACGGCTGTTGTTGGTAATATGGAGGAAAAGTAATGAATACTTTTGAAGAAAATATATCGGAGCTTTCAGACATAGTCAAGCAGTTAGAAAGCGGGGAACTTTCGCTTGAAAAGTCGGTGGAGCTTTATGAAAAAGGAAAAAAGCTTTCACAGGACTGCAAAACACAGCTTGACAACGCAAAGCTCAAAATAACAGAACATGGCAAATAAAGTCGATATTATTCGTCGGGTGAAACGAGGTAATTGTTTATGAATGAAACATCAAAGGAAATAATGTCAGGATATGTATCAGCGGTGGAGCAGACACTAAAAAAATACAGTCTGACACCTCGCCTTATACAGCAGGCATCGGTCGGAAAGGCTATGGATTATTCTCTTGAAGCAGGAGGAAAGCGTATACGTCCGGTCCTGGTACAGGCATTTTGTGATCTTTGCGGCGGAAATGCAAAAAATGTATTGTCTGCTGCAGCAGCAATAGAAATGATACATACATTTTCACTTATACATGATGATCTTCCTTGTATGGATGATGATGATCTCAGGCGTGGAAAACCATCATGCCATAAAAAATTCGGTGAAGCCTGTGCGGTTCTTGCGGGAGATGCGCTTGCGGTATATCCTTTTGAGGTGATATCATCTGATGAAAGCCTTGCTCCTGAAATAAGAGTAAAGCTCATAAATGAGCTTGCATCTTCTACCGGAGCAGAGGGTATGATAGGCGGTCAGATAATAGACATGGAAAATGAAGAACGTGATGATATATCCGAACAGGAGCTTATATTTATGTATTCGCTCAAAACGGGGAAGCTTATAAAAACTGCTTGTGTTATGGGCTGTATAGCAGCCGGAGCATCTGATGAACAGGTAAAGCTTGCGAAAGAATATGCAGAATGTCTGGGACTTGCATTTCAGATCGTTGACGATATTTTAGATGTTACAGCCGATGAAAAGAAACTGGGCAAGCCTACCGGAAGCGATTCGGAGGAAAACAAAACAACGTTTGTCGATCTTTTAGGGCTTGACGGAGCTAAGAAAAAAGCAGCAGAGCTTACTGAAAAATCACTTGAAATACTTGACAGATTTGAAAACAGCGGATTTTTAAAAGAGCTTACAGAATATCTTCTTGTCAGAGATCATTAAGGGATAGTTATGAAAAACAATATTACAAATAAAATATCACTGGATGCACTAAGTCTTCCGGAGGATCTGAAAAAATTAGATATATCACAATGCAATGAGCTTTGCCGTGATATACGAAACATACTTGTACGGACTGTTTCAAAAAACGGCGGTCATCTTGCGTCTAATCTTGGCGTTGTGGAGCTTACTATGGCTATACACAGAGTATTCAACTCGCCTGATGATAAAATAGTCTGGGACGTAGGACATCAATCATACACACATAAGATACTTACCGGAAGGCTTGAAAAATTTTCAATGCTCAGAAAGAAAAACGGCATATCAGGTTTCCCAAAGCCTTCTGAATCAGAGCATGACGCTTTTATAGGCGGTCACAGCAGTACATCTGTTTCGGCGGCGTTCGGTATCGCTGAGGCTATGCGTGCCGACGGAAGCGATAATTATGTTGTGGCAGTTACGGGTGACGGAGCAATGACCGGCGGCGAAATATATGAAGGTCTTAATAATGCAGGCAAAACTAAAGCAAACCTTATTGTCATAATAAATCATAATGATATGTCTATATCAAAGAATGTCGGAGCGCTTGCAAAATATCTTATGAGTATAAGAAATACACGAAAGTATGTAAAGACTA
>CADBQZ010000147.1 GCA_902796865.1 uncultured Ruminococcus sp.
CTGTTTTTCTCTTTGCATAATACAAATAACATTTTCAATTTTGCATATTCTATTGGATTGACAAGTATGCGTGATACATCTCATGCAATAGACTATACTGTTGAGGAAATTCTGGAACAGCTGATGCAGCAGGGATATAATGTAAAATTTATTGCTGCAAGAGGATTTGAGGTCGGCGTTGTAAGTCAGGAATTGTTGAGCAATGTTAATTTATGTTTTGACAGACTTCCGATAAATGACAGAAGTGAAACTATGTATAGGCTTACATCAGAGCATTATTATTTGGTTATCGACCGAGAGGAAAATTGAAATGGATAGCTTAAAATATGAATCGCTTTTGATGAATATTAGAAAATATGAAAGTATCGCTGTGGCTTTTTCCGGAGGAGTCGATTCTACATTGCTGCTGAAAGCGGCACATGATGAACTGGGTGAGCGAGCTGCTGCGATAACTGTCGAATCTTCTGTTTTATCTCAGAGTGAAGCGCTTGAGGCAGAAGAATTCTGCAAACAGTATGGCATAAGACATATAATAATGAATTTCGATGTGCTCAGTATACCGGAGTTTTCAAAAAATCCAAAAGATCGGTGCTATCATTGCAAAAAAGCATTGTTTTCAGAAATTAAAAATACTGCTATGAAAAATGGTTTTTCTGTCGTTGCAGAAGGCGAAAATGCCGATGATGTGAATGATTACAGACCGGGTATGAAGGCGGTCAAAGAGCTTGATATAAAAAGTCCTTTAAAAGATGCCGGACTGACAAAAGCTGATATTCGCATGATCTCTCAAAAACTTGGATTATCGACATGGGATAAGCCTTCGTATGCTTGCCTTGCGACAAGGATACCCTATGGAGAATTGATAACAGACGAAAAGCTGAAACAGATCGAAAGATCAGAGCAATTGCTGCATTCTTTAGGATTCAGACAGACCAGAGTAAGAATGCACGGCGATCTTGCAAGGATAGAAATAATTCCGGAACAGTTTGAACAGATCATAGAACCGGAAATAAGATCACAGATCGACAAAGGATTAAAAGAATATGGTTTCAATTATGTTAGCATTGATATTAAAGGCTATCGAACCGGCAGTATGAATGAAGTGCTGAAAAAATAAGTAAAAATATGGAGGAATAAAAATGGCTTGTTTTCTTGTACCAGCAGCTGAGGCTGTGATAACAACGGTAGCTGAAAAAGTTATTAAACACGGAGAAAAAAAGGAAGAGACAGGGAAGCTTCGTTTTTCAGATAAACTCAAATGGCTTAACGGTATGCTTTGGGGCGGTTCCGGACTTCTTGCGTTTGAACACATATGGCACGGAGAGGTCGTTCCTTATTTTCCGTTCTTGACTAATGCTTCAGATCCTGATGACCGTGCGGAAATGCTCCATGAAATGATGACATCAGGCGTTGAAATGGCTGCATTGGTAACATTGGTTTGGGTCGGAATGGTCATAATATCGAGCAGACTTGAAAAACGCATCCCAGCCTTGAAAGAAAAAACGGCAGAGGAGGGACAGCTATGACATTGCTTATAACTATTATTTCTGCTGTAATTGTTACGGTTATTTGGTATTCAAACGAAAAAGCAAGAAATATGAAGATCGGTGTACTCTGTTTTATGTTTTGGGGAGCTTCACTTATGTGGCTCGTTGATGCCGTAGTGGAATATCTTGAAATAGGTGCGGATTATTTTACTCCGGAACCTGCGGATATGCTCAATGATACGTTTTTAGGTGTTTCCGTGATAGGACTGGCTCTTACAGTTTGGGTCATAATGCTTATAATCAAAGACCCTAATGGGATCGTGCGTAAAAAGTTGAAAAAAAATGAATAATACATATATCAATGCTCTGCTGAAAAAAGTAGCAGAGCATAAAATTTCGATTGAAAAAGCTGCTTTGGAGATAAAAGCAGCACCGTTTGAAGAACTAGGCTTTGCTAAAATAGATACGCATCGTAAAATAAGGAATGGAGTACCTGAAGTTATTTATGGGGCAGGCAAGTCGGCTGAACAAATTTTGCAGATATGTGAAACTATGAAAAATAATGGACAGGAACAGATACTAATTACGAGATTATCTGAAGAAAAGGCAAAAGAAATAAGTTCTTCATTTAAACTTGATTATAATAATATTGGAAATATAGGTCTGATCGGCGAACCATCCAATCCGGACGGAATAGGCAAGATAGTTATCGCAACAGGCGGAACAAGCGATATGTATGCTGCGGAAGAAGCAGCATTTACAGCAAAAGCGCTTGGCAATGAAATAGTGTGTCTTTATGACGTTGGTGTTGCCGGACTTCACAGGCTGCTTGCACATATAGATGAATTGATGTCTGCGAGTGTTGTTATCGCAGTTGCCGGCATGGAAGGAGCGCTTGCAAGTGTTGTTGCCGGACTTGTTGATTGTCCTGTTATTGCAGTTCCTACGAGCGTAGGATATGGAGCATCATTCGGTGGCTTGTCAGCACTTTTGTCAATGCTTAATTCCTGTGCAAGCGGTGTAAGTGTTGTTAATATTGACAATGGCTTTGGAGCAGCTTATCAGGCAAATATGATAAATCATATAGGAGAAAGAAAATGAAAACGCTTTATCTTGAATGCAGTATGGGTGCGGCAGGGGATATGCTTGCTGCGGCACTTTCAGAACTATGTGATAGAAATGCTTTTATTGAAAAAATGAATACCATAGGGCTTCCTGACACCGTAATATCAGCACAGACTGTTTCCGAATGTGGTATTCAGGGGACACGGATGACGGTTCTTTTAAATGGTGTTGAAGAAAAAAGCTTTGATGCAGATAAGCATTCGCACGAAAAGAATGATTCTGAACATGAGCATCATCATAACCATGATCATGAAAGCAGTCATGTTCATAAACATCATTTGCATACATCAATAAGTGATATTGAATCAATAATAAATAGTCTTGATATATCAGAAAAAGTCAAAAAGGATGCTGCCGCTGTTTATAAAATACTTGCCGAAGCGGAAAGTGCGGCACATGGACGACCTATATGTGATATACATTTTCATGAAGTTGGAACACTCGATGCTATTGCAGATATTGTTGGTGTTTGTCTGCTTATGGAAATGATCTCGCCTGAAAAGATAATTGCATCTCCGATAAATGTCGGAAGTGGTCATGTTCACTGTGCGCACGGTATTCTCCCCGTTCCAGCACCTGCAACAGCATTCATACTTCGTGACATACCAATGTATTCGTGCAATATAAAAAGTGAGCTTTGCACTCCGACAGGGGCAGCATTGCTGCGTTATTTTGTTGATAAGTTTGAAGAAATGCCTGTTATGAAGAGCGAAAAGATAGGCTATGGATTCGGCAAGAAAAAACTTGAACGTCTTAATTGTATAAGAGCATTTATAGGTGAAGATCAAACATATATTGATCGTATTCTTGAACTTAAAGCTAATATTGATGATATGACACCGGAAGATATTGGATTTGCATCTGAAAAATTGTTTGATGAAGGTGCTCTTGATGTTTTTACAATACCGGTATATATGAAGAAAAACAGGCCTGCTGTTTTGTTTACCGTTTTATGTCATGAAGAACAGCGTGAAAAAATGATATATAATATCTTTAAATATACAACAACTATTGGGATCAGACAATCTGTTTGTGATCGTTTTATGCTTGAACGCAGGGAGTCGGTATGTGAAACTGAATATGGGGAACTGCATATCAAGACTGCAAGCGGATACGGGATAAAGCGAAGTAAACCGGAATATGACGATATAGCAAAACTTGCTGAAAAGCATGGAGTAAGTTCTTTAGAAATACGCAGTTCAGCAGATATCAAGTTTTAGTATAAATAATAATTAAGACGTCTTCTTTATATAAGAAGACGTCTTTTTATTTTGGTTTATTAAATTATATCACTTTTTCAGAAGTTCTTTAAGTCTCTTCATAGCTTCGACGGTATTTTCTCTGTCGCCGAATGAAGTAAGTCTGAACCAGCCTTTTCCGTTTTTGCCGAATCCTTCTCCGGGGGTACCGACAACATTTATTTCGGTAAGGAGATAGTCAAAGAATTCCCAGCTTCCCATGCCCTTCGGGCACTTGAGCCAGATGTAAGGAGAATTCTTGCCTCCGGTATATTTTATTCCAAGCTCGTCCATAGTGTCTGCGATTATTTTAGCGTTTTCTTTATAGTAGCTTATATTTTCTTTTATCTGCTTCTGTCCCTCATCAGAGAATACCGCAGCTGCTGCACACTGAACAGGGTAGGAAACACCGTTGAATTTTGTGGAAAGTCTTCTGTACCAGAGCTTGTAAATGTTTGTTCCGTCAAGCTCAAGTTTTTTCGGAATAACAGTATAACCGCATCTTGTTCCGGTAAAGCCTGCTGTCTTTGAAAGTGAGCACATTTCAATAGCACAGGTCTCAGCACCTTCGATCTCCATGATACTTCTAGGGATATTGTCTTCTTCTATGAATGCTTCATAAGCTGCATCGTATATTATGAGAGAATTATTCTTGTTTGCATAGTCTACCCATGCTTTGAGCTGTTCTCTGTTGTAGCAGGCACCTGTAGGATTGTTAGGTGAACAGAGATAGATTATATCAGCCTTAACGCTGTCATCTGGCATTGCGCAGAAATTGTTTTCTTCTGTGCCGTCAGCGTAGAGTATCTCTCTGCCAGCCATTATATTTGAGTCAACATATACAGGATAAACAGGGTCTGTAACAAGGATAGTATTATCCTTTGAGAAGATGTCGCCTATATTTCCGGCATCACTTTTAGCACCGTCGTTTATAAGTATCTCATCAGCAGACACATTAGCACCGAGCTTTTTGTAATAGTTAGATATAGCCTCTCTTAAAAAAGCGTAGCCCTCGTAATCAGGATAGCCTTTGAAAGTTTCCTTTACACCGAGTTCGTCGCAGCCTTTTTTCATAGCTTCTACAACGACAGGTGCGAGCGGAAGGGTAACGTCACCTATACCAAGCCTTATGAGCTTTTTATCCGGGTTTGCTTTGGTGTATTCGCTTGTTTTCTTTGCAATGTCAGCAAAGAGGTAATTCGGAACTAAATTCTCGAAATTCTTATTTACTTTTGTCATTATATTCTGCTCCTTTTTAAGTAATTATAGTAAACGATATCTACTATAAAATATTTTCTGCTCCTTTTGCGGATATGAATTGTCAGTGAAGCACTTATTATCACTGTCCTTTGATAAGCTCATCTATATCCACAACGCCGTCACATATATGTGATGCAGGACCTTTCATTATAACTGTTTCATCTGAACGGTATGTTATTCTAAGATCGCCGCCTCTTAAATGAACAGTTACCTCTGAGTCTTTATCACAGTATCCATTCAAGCATGAAGCAACGACGCTTGCACAAGCGCCTGTTCCGCAGGCAAATGTTTCTCCGCTTCCACGCTCCCAGACTCTCATGTCAAGCTCGGTACGATTTTTAACATGGATAAACTCTGTGTTTACTCTGTCAGGGAATATCTTATGATTTTCAAATACAGGACCTATCTTTTCAAGATCGAGGTCTTCTATACTGTCAAAATAAACTATAGCGTGAGGGTTTCCCATTGAAACACAGGTCATATTATATTCGATTCCGCCTACTTCAACAGGTTCGGATATAAATCTTTCCTTATCGGATACGACCGGTATTTTTTCAGGCTCGAGTATCGCCTTACCCATATCCACTTCCACATATTCGACCTTTCCGTTTTCAGGGAAAAGTTTAAGGTATTTTATTCCCGAATTGGTTTCAAGCGTTACTTCAGTCTTATCGGTAAGACCTTTGTCATACACATATTTTCCGATACATCTTGTAGCATTTCCGCACATCATAGCTTCTGAACCGTCAGCATTGAATATTCTCATGCGAAAATCAGCTTTATCGGACGGCATTATCATTACAAGTCCGTCTGCTCCGATACCTTTGCGGACGTCGCTTACATATATTGATGCTTTTTCTGGATCAGGTATATTTTCCTCAAAGCAGTTTACATATATGTAATCATTGCCTATGCCGTGCATCTTGGTGAATTTCATATTCTTATCGCCTCTTTCATTTTATGTTTCACTTATAAGTATATAATATTTTACGGAAAAAATCAATAGAAAAGTTAATGTTAATAAACTTTCTTTGAAAAAATAAAATCCGTGCAGAAAAGCACTGCGCCTCACTGCACGGAAATTTAACGTTATGATAACTGCATTATTTTGAAATAAGTGCGAGAGTATCTCTTGCGATAAGAAGCTCTTCGTTTGTCGGAACTACCCATACCTCTACCTTTGAATCCGGAGCAGATATTTTAGTAAGTGTTCCTCTTGTCTTTTTGTTGAGTTCCTTGTCGAGCTTGATGCCGAAATATTCCATTCCTTCACAAGCGCCTTCACGGGTCTCGCATGAATTTTCACCGATACCGCCTGTGAACAGTACAGCATCAAGACCGTTCATTGCAGCTGTATAAGAACCGATGTACTTCTTTATCTCATAGCAGAGCATATCTGTTGTGAGCTTTGCTCTCTTGTCGCCCTTTTCAACCGCCTGGCAAACGTCTCTGTTATCGGAAGAAATACCCGAAACGCCTAAGAAGCCGCTCTTTTTATTGAGATAATCGCTCATCTGGTCGGGGTCAAGGCCAAGCTTCTTTTCAAGAAATGTAACAGCAGATGCGTCGATACAGCCGCTTCTTGTACCCATGATAACGCCGTCGAGAGGTGTGAAGCCCATTGATGTGTCTATTGACTTGCCGTCCTTTACAGCTGTGATAGAAGAACCGTTTCCGAGGTGGCATGAAACTATTTTAAGACCTTCCTGCGGTCTGCCCATAGCATCAGCAAGAGCCTTTGAAACAAATCTGTGAGATGTTCCGTGGAAACCGTATTTTCTTACATGATACTTTTCATAGTCCTCATATGGGATACCGAACATAAATGCTTCCGGCGGCATTGTCTGGTGGAAAGCAGTATCAAATACTACTACCTGCGGAACATCAGCCGAGAATACCTTCTTGCAGGCTCTTAAAGCGAGCGCATGAGCGTGGTTGTGTACCGGAGCAAGTTCAGCGAGTCCGTCTATCTTTTCGATAACTTCGTCTGTTACAAGAGTAGTCTCAGAGAATACTTCGGCGCCCTGCACTATTCTGTGACCTACTGCTGAGATCTCAGACATATCCTTTATTACTGCTGCATCGCCTGTAGTAAGTGTTTCAACGAGCTTTTCAAAAGCTTCGGTATGTGTCGGAAATGTGCAGTCTGCTTCAAATTTTCTTCCGTCTGAAGTTTTATGAGCAATATGGCCGCCTATACCTATTCTGTCGCAATTTCCTTTTGCGAGTACTTTTTCGCCGTCCATATCAATAAGCTGATATTTAAGTGACGAGCTTCCTGCGTTTACAACTAAGATCAACATATTTATATACAACCTTTCAAAATAATCTTGCGGCAGCGAGAAAACTGCCTGTCTATACCATTATATAACTTTTTAAGAAAAAAATCAAGGGCAGATCATTTCTTTTTAAAAAAATTCTGCAAAGCTATTGACTTTTACGGTTTAAAGTGATATACTGTTAAAGGAAGATAAATCAAAGGGAAAAACTCCCTGTAAAAATGAAAAGGAGAAAGTATCATGATTATAGTATGCAAAAAAGCGACCGATGAACAGATAAAGGGACTTACAGCTCAATTTGAGGATATGGGATTCAAAACGCATCTGAGCTGCGGTACAGAATCCACCATAATAGGTCTTATAGGCGACACATCAAAAATCGACGTTGAGGACGTAATGGCGCTCGACGTGGTCGAAAAGGTACAGAGAGTATCAGAGCCTTACAAACTTGTAAACAGAAAATTCCACAGCGAAGATACAGTAATAGATGTAAACGGTGTTAAGATAGGCGGAGGACACTTTGCTGTAATGGCAGGTCCGTGTTCAATAGAGACAGAAGAGCAGATAGTAAGCTGTGCAAAGGCAGTAAAAGCTTCCGGTGCAAACTTTTTAAGAGGCGGTGCGTTCAAGCCAAGAACTTCGCCTTACGCTTTCAGAGGACTTAAAGCAAAGGGTCTTGAGCTTCTTCTGCTTGCCAAGAAAGAAACAGGACTTCCGATAGTGACTGAGCTTATGAGCCTTGAGCATCTTGATCTTTTTAACGACGTTGATGTTATACAGATCGGTGCAAGAAATATGCAGAATTTCGAGATGCTCTCTGAGATAGGAAAATGCAAAAAGCCTATACTTCTCAAAAGAGGTCTTGCAAATACTATAGAAGAATGGCTCATGAGCGCTGAATACATCATGTCAGGCGGAACTGAGAATGTCATACTTTGTGAAAGAGGTATCAGAACATTTGAAACTGCCACAAGAAACACTTTTGATGTTTCAGCAGTACCGGTACTCCATAAGCTCACACATCTTCCTGTTATCGCAGATCCAAGCCATGCTTCCGGCAAATCAGCCCTCATAAAGCCGCTTGCTAAGTCGGCTGTTGCAGCAGGTGCAGACGGTCTTATGATAGAAGTACATCCGAATCCTGAAAAGGCTCTTTGTGACGGCGCACAGTCACTTACTCCGGCGGCATTCGATGATGTTATGACTGATGTAAAGAAGCTCTGTGAATTTGAAGGGAAGACTCTCTGATGAAGATACTTGTTGTCGGACTCGGACTTATCGGCGGTTCATACTGCAAAGCGATATCTGTTTATACAGATAATGAAGTATACGGCATGGATACTGACCGCTTAGTGCTTGAAAAAGCGATAGAGTGCGGCTGTATAAAGGGAAGTGCTGATATATCAGACCTTGACAGCTTTGATATGACTATAGTTTGTCTTCATCCTTTGCCGGCTGAAAGATTCATGAAGGAAAATATCGGAAGATTTAAAAAGGGAAGTATACTTTCCGATGTCTGCGGCATAAAAGGACGAATGAGCAATGAACTCACAAAGCTTGCGAAGGATAATGGTGTGAACTATATCGGAACACATCCCATGGCAGGCAAGGAGCATTTCGGGTTTGACTTTTCAGATGGAACGCTTTTTATCGGAGCAAACTTTATTGCTGCTGCAAATGATGATACTGATAAGCAATCGCTTCTTACTGTTGAAAAGCTCGCAAAAAAAAATGGGCTTTAAGAATATCGTTGTAACTACCCCCGAAATACATGACAGCATTATTGCGTATACATCGCAGCTTGCTCATGTGGTTTCAAGCGCATATGTAAAAAGTCCTACTATGCAGAAGGAACTTGGATTCAGCGCCGGAAGCTTCAAGGATATGACACGCATTGCGACCATGAATGAGTCTATGTGGACCAGTCTTTTTCTTGCAAACAGGGACTGTCTTGTATTTGAGATCGACGAGCTTATAAAGCACCTTATGGAGTACAGAGAGGCTATCTCTGATAATGATGCTAAAAAGCTTGAAGAACTTATAAAGGACGGCAGGATATTAAAGGAAAAGAATATAGAAGCCCGTACAAAGGAAAGAGAATAAAGAAACACCGCAAGCCACTTTTAGATAAATCCGGCTTGCGGTAAATTTTTAAGGCAGCAATGCACGATATTATGCATTGCTGCCTTAAATATTATTATTTTCTGCGTGAACCATTTTTACGCTCGTTATTTCTTTTGAGCGCACAAATCTTTTCTTCACTGTTTTGCTTGAACCTTGTAAGCATCTCCTCAAAGCCAAGCTCGCTCATAGGCGGCTTTTTCTTCGGCTCCCAGATATTAGGCTTAGGTTCCTGTTTTTTTGCAGGCTTTAGCTGTTCATTTTCCTTATCGAAAGCTTTTTTGATCGAAAGACCGATCTTTCCGCCTTCGTCTATAGAAATAACTTTTACTTTGACGGCTTGGTTTTCAGAAAGATAGTCGTTTACATCTTTAACGAATGAATTAGCTATCTCAGAAATATGTACCATACCCGTACCAGCGCCTTCAATTTCGACAAAGGCACCATATTTGGCTATGCCTTTGACTTTTCCTTCGTAAATTTTCCCTACTTCAAGCTGCATGATCTGTTATTTTCCTCCTGTCTCAATTTCTCGAAGTGTCGTAATAACGGCGCTCGTTGGGATATGCGTAATCCATTTCCTCGATCGCTATTTTTTCCATATAAGCGTTCATATCATCGTCTTCAAGGATACGCTGCAGTTCTACATTCTCTGCTTCCAATTCTTGTTTTTTAGCGTCGATAGACCTGAGTTCAGACTGCATATCTGAAATGCTTGAATGGGTAACTATAACTGATATTATACAGGCGATTATCATCGCAAATATGACAGCCATACTCACATAGGTGAAAAGACTTCGCTTTTTACCCTTTTTTAGCTTTCTTATCAACAATTTTTTCACGTTCTTTCTTTTGTTCTTTTGTTCTATTTTTATCTGTACTATTATTATACAACAAATCATCGTTATCAATCAAGGGTATTTGGCTTGTTTTTTTCTTAAAACTAATATTTTGTAGATATATTACAATTTTGCCAAAGATATTTCCACATATCAGTGCAAACTTTTTGACAGGTTTTGATATGACTTTTTTCAAAAAAGCAGCAGCTTTTCTGAAGATACCTATTATGATGCTTCCAAGCGTAAAAAAGTAAAGGACAGCACCTAAAAAATTGCCCAATGGGTAATAAAATCTGAATTCGCCTTTTGCAAAAGCAGAGGTAAATGACAGTATGAATACTCCATACAGTACGAAAAATAATATATCTTCAATAAGAACGGCTGCTTTTCCATGCGGTATGACCGATCTTAAAGCTCTGAAAATATCGAACATCATACCTGTTGGTATACCGAAAAGGCATGACAGTGCAAACAGCCAGAGCTGCTGTCCGCTGGTGTAAAAGCTTTCTAATCCTTCCATGATGCACTATCTGAAAAGCTTTCCGAGAAATGTAGACGGAGCTTGTTTGTCCTTGTCGCCGTAAGTAAGGCTCCATATCTCACCGTTTATCTTCATGTCTCCGGTCTCGACACTTACCGAGCCTATGTGAAGCTCACGCCCTTTTATAACAAGTTCTCCAAGAGTTGTATATAGAGCTATACAGCGGTCATCAAAGCTTTCGACCTCGGTAACGCCTGATAGAGTCAGGTTTTCACGGCTTTCCATTATTATATTGTGTGCTTTTTTTATCTTTTCTTCTGCCATAGTTTGAGATTCTCCTTTTGTATCTTTGATATATTATATTCAGGCGGCTGCTTTTTTAGTACTGTTTTATATTTGCTTTAAAAAAAGCATTGTATGTTTTTCTCAAAAAAATATTAGAAATCATTCAAAAAATATAGAAAAAATCCTTTTTGTTACTTGACAAATCATACTTAGTGTGGTAAAATAATAATACAATAAAAATACATAGGAGGCATTAACAATGCTTATAGTAACAACTGAAAATGTTAGCGGAAAAGATCTTGAGATGTTAGGTATCGTAACAGGAAGTACTGTACAGACTGTAAACGCTCTCAGAGATATCGGTGCAAGCCTTAAGAATCTCGTTGGCGGTGAAGTTAAGAAGTACAATGAGATGATGGAAAAAGCAAGAAATCTTGCGATAGATCGTATGGTTGAGCAGGCTTCTTCAATGGGCGCTGATGCAGTCGTAGCTGTAAGATTCAGTTCAGCACAGATAATGCAGGGCGCTGCCGAAGTAATGGCAAGCGGCACAGCAGTAAAATTCAAGTAAAAGCTTAAAGACCCGGGGACAACTCCGGGTCTTGATTTTTATTATAAGCTCTAAGCAGAAAAACATAACGGCATTATTATCAGAGTTGTCTTACCGGCTCACCGGCTATTCAAACTGGCTCATATAGAGCTTTTTATAGAATCCGTTCTGAGCGATAAGGTCATAGTGGTCTCCCTGCTCGATTATGTTTCCGTCACGCATCACAAGTATCATATCTGCATTTTTTATCGTTGAAAGACGGTGTGCTATAACAAAGCTCGTTCTTCCGTTCATAAGCTTTTCAAATGCTCTTTGTATCCGCTGTTCGGTACGAATATCTATATTTGATGTCGCTTCGTCAAGTATCAGCATAGGCGGATCGGTGAGCATTATTCTTGCTATAGAGATAAGCTGTTTTTGTCCCTGAGAAAGACCGCCGCCTTCCTCGTCTATAATAGTGTCATATCCATTCGGCAGCCTTTTTATAAAGCTATGAGCGTGTGCCGCCTTTGCAGCATCAGTTATTTCTTCTATAGTGGCATTTTCTTTGCCATATGCAATGTTTTCGGCGATAGTTCCGGCGAAAAGCCATGTATCCTGTAATACCATTCCGAAGCATGAACGAAGACTGTCCCGTGTGACAGTTTTTATGTCTGTATCTGATATGCTGATAGTTCCGGAGTCAGCATCGTAGAATCTTAAAAGAAGATTTATTATAGTGGTCTTTCCGCAGCCTGTAGGACCGACTATTGCTATTTTTTGTCCGGAGCGCTTTACGTCTAATGAAAAATCATGGATAAGAGGTTTGTCCGGCTGATATGAAAATGAAAGGTCTTTTATCGAAACGGTACCGTCTGCGGCTTTGAGCACAGGCTTGTTTTCGTCGGAAGGTTCCGGTTCGCTGTCTATGACAGAGAATACTCTTTCGGCGCAGGCAGCTGCATTCTGAAGCTCTGTCACCACTCCGGAAATTTCATTGAATGGTTTTGTATACTGATTTGAATAGAGCAGGAACGATGAAAGCTGTCCTTTAGTCATAACCCCCAGGAAACCGGCAGCACCAACGGCGCTGAATGCACCGGCTGTTCCTACAGCGGCATAAATGATACCGTTTACAAAGCGTGTCGTAGGATTGGTCATAGACGAGAAAAATACCGATCTTATGCCGCTTTTTTTTAGAGCCTTGTTTATTTTTGAAAATTCTTCCATGGCTCTGTCTTCATAGCAGAATGCTTTTACTACTTTCTGATTTCCTATCATTTCTTCTGTAAAGCTGCTCATTCTGCCTCGCATCTCAGATTGCTTTACGAATGAATCGTGGCTGAGTTTGGTTATTATGGCTGCTGTGAACAGTGAAAGCGGAGTAAGTATCATTACGATAAGCGCTATGCGGACATTGACAGTCATCATGAATACAAGTGTTCCGATTATCGTTACAAGTCCGCTGAAAAGCTGTGTAAACCCTTGTAAAAGACCGTCTGACACAGTCTCAATGTCATTTACAGCTCTGCTTATAAGTTCACCTCTTGTGTTTTTATCTATGAATTTCAAAGGGACTATACCGAGTTTTAAAAAATAGTCTTTTCTTATATCACGGATAGTATTATATGAGAGTCTGTTTGTTGCAAGCGATGAAAACCATTGAAATGAAGAGCTTGTAACAACAGTCAGAGCAAGTATAAGACATATTTGAAAGAGCTTTGCAAGATCCACTTTGCCTTTTCCGATCATTACGTCAACGCCTTTTCCTATAAGCACAGGAACGAACAGAGATAAAAGTACGCCTATGAATGAGAATATGACAGCACCTATAAGCGAGAGTTTATAGGGCTTTGAATATTTTAAAATTCGCAGTATCACTTTAAACATATCATACCCTCACTTTCAGTTTGTCTGTGAGCTGTATATCTCACGGTATTCTTCACAGCTTTCGAGCAGTTCTTCATGTGTTCCTTGTCCTGCCGAAACACCGTCATCAAGAACGATTATATTATCTGCATTTTTCAGTGTTGATGCTCTTTGAGAGATCATTATTACGGTGCTTTCGGAAAGGTCATTTTTTATTGCCTTGCGAAGTTCGGAATCGCTTAGAAAATCGAGCGCACTCATGCTGTCGTCGAATATTACTATAGGCGGAGCACCTACGAGCGCTCTTGCAATAGTTATGCGCTGGCGCTGTCCGCCCGACAGATTTTTTCCGCCTTGGGATACGTGTGAGTTTATACCGTTAGGCATTTTTTTAACAAATTCCCACGCCTGAGCTGTCTTGAGTGCGGATATTATCTCATTGTCTGTGGCATCGGGTCTTGCCCATTTCATATTGTCTCTTATAGTACCCGAAAATAAAACTGCCTTTTGCGGAACATATCCTATCATGCTTCTGAGTGCTGTCATATCATATTCTTTTATATTTATGCCAAAAATATTTATACATCCTTTTGTGACATCATAAAAGCGTGGTATAAGATTTACAAGAGTGGATTTTCCGGAGCCGGTACTTCCGATTATTCCGAGAGTCTCTCCCTTTTCGAGCGTGAAGCTTATACTGCTTAAAGAATCCTCCGAAGCGCCTGGATATTTAAATGATACATTTTCAAATTGTACTGCCGGTTTATCGGTATCGGCTTTGACAGTGCTTCCGTTATCAATAGACGGGAGCGTTTCAAATACCTCGTTTATCCTTGCAGCTGATGATGATGCACGGCTGAATATAACTATAAGGTTTGATAAAACTATAAGCACTAAAAGAAGCTGATTCATGTAATTTACAAATGCGGTCATTTCACCCTGTGTGATATCGCCTGCATCTGCTCTTATACCGCCGAACCACATTATTGCTGCGGCACCGAGATTCATTATCATGAATGTAAGAGGGCTTAATATTGCAGACACTCTGCCGGCTGAGACACACGCTTTTGCAAGTCTGCGGTTTTCGTCTAATTGTTTGTCGGTCTCCTGCTTTTGCTTTGAAAATGCTCTTATGACTCTTACGCCGTCAAGTGCTTCACGGGTAAGCAGGGACAGCTTGTCCAACCCTTTTTGTATATTCTTGAACATTGGGAGCGTCTTTTTTCTTACAAGCGCTATCGCTCCTACCATCATAAGAGATGAGCCTATCACTATGAGCGACAATTTTACGTCGATGAGCATAGACATGACAGTTGCACCGATTATTAAGAACGGTGCTCTTACGGCTAAACGTATGAACATATTGACACCGTTCTGAACGAGCATAGTGTCATTGGTCATTCTTGTTATAAGAGATGATGTTCCGAATTTGTCTATCTCGCTGTGTGAAAGACTGTTTATGTGTTTGTAAAGTGCTTCACGAAGCTCGGTACCGAATCCATAGGCACATTTTGCGGCGAAGTACTGACAGGTAAGTGCAAATCCAAGTCCGCATACACCCAGTATCACCATGATGATGCTCATTTTCCAGATGTACGGCTTGTCGTTTTGAGTTATACCGTTGTCTATCATTTTTGACATTACTATCGGAACGATAAGCTCAAATATCGCTTCGAGCAGTTTAAAGAACGGACCTAATATCAGTTCTTTTTTATAGTTTTTTAAAAATCTTCTGAGTTTAAGCATAGTATGCTCCTTGTTTTGTTTTATATTATTTATTGTACACTATTTTCCATATAATTTCAATACGCTGGGATATTGCCTTGACAAAACATTTATTTCATTAAAAATTTCTCGGAAATGGAATAAAAAACGATAAACCGTCCAGAATATAACTGGAGGTGTTAATCGTGAAAAGAAGATCTGTATCAATACTGAGCGGCAAAGGCTTTTACGTTGCTCTTGCGTTAAGCGTTTCTATGGTCGGTGCGGCGTGTTATTTTGCATATACACAAACGGCGGACGATCCGGAAGATATGTCTGATCTGATAAACGGTGCGGCAGAGGTATCAGAAAGTTCTGACGGAGAAATGGAAGCGGCAAATATCGTTACCGGTGTAACAAAAGCTGTCCAGGCACATACGACCGCTTATGCAACGACTGCTGCGGCAACTCAGACATCCGCTTTGCAGACGGAGGAATGTGCGGCACCGCAGAAAGCAGAAGCATCAAATGAAGAAAAAGACGAAGCGAAAAGTGAGTATGCTATGCCGATAGACGGTGAGGTGCTTAATGAATTCAGCGGCGGCGAGCTTGTGCGTTCGGAAACTACCGGAGCGTGGCAGACACACAATGGTGTAGACATAAAAGCTTCGGCAGGGGAGTCTGTTAAGGCTGTGGCTGATGGCACTGTAAGTTCTGTTGAAAACGACCCGCTTTGGGGAGCTAGCGTTACTATCGACCACGGAAACGGTATAGTATCAAAGTATTGTTCTCTTGATCCTGCTGTAAGCGTACAGGCAGGTCAGAAAGTCAGCTGTTCGGAAGAGATAGGGACTGTCGGAGATACCGCAGATATAGAAAGCAGTATGCAGACGCATCTGCATTTTGAAGTAATAAAAAACGGTTCATATATCGACCCGAAGGAACTGTTTTAAAAGAGAAAGGCTGTGTACATACCACAGCCTTTTAACTTTTTATATCAATCTGCTTTCGAGTTCTGTAAATGATACTGCAAGTGATGCAAGTTCTCTGCACCTTGAGAGTTTTTGCTCTGGGGTCTTATCGGAAAAATAATTTCCGTTTTCGGCAAAATCACAGTAATACCTTGCTGCAAGTTCCGATGCCATACATACTGTCCCTAAAAAGCACTGTTCTTTTGAAAGGTTTTTGTATTCCGAAAAATATCCCGAACGGTAAGCTTCATATTTATCAATATCAGCTTTGCCGTTTGTTATACAGGCTGATCGTGCACCGTCACCGAAATCGTTCATCGCATACCCGGGCATAACGGTATCAAGGTCTATCAGCATGAGCGGTTCATTGCTTATCTTATCAAACAGGAGATTTGAGCATTTTACATCACTGTGAGCAACGATAAGATCTCCGCTTTTTATGGCTGCGGCGCCGGCATAGTATAAGGCTTTTTCAAAAAACATATGAAGATCGTCAAAGCGGCTGTTTTTTACTGAAAGAGCTTTTTTAAGCCTTGCGCTTGTGTCGTGAAATCCGGGGATCGTTTCATAAAATTTTGAAGGATCTGCTTTTGACGAGAAAAGATGAAATCCACCGACCGATCTTCCGAATCCGTAAATATGTTTTATATCCGGAAGAATGTCATAGCAGATACTGTTTTCAACGTACTGGTATGCTCTCCACACAAAATTATTGAGCTTTGCATAGTAATTCTCTGAACAGGTCAGAAATCGAAGTGTGTTCGGAAGAAAACCGCATATAAGATATATATTGTGCATTATCTTTTCGGGAGCACTGAACACGCCGGCATTTATTCTTTGGAGTATATAGCTTTCATTGCTGTTATAGGTTATTTTGAAGGTAAGGTTGATGTGCCCGGTACCTATATGTTCGATCTTTGAGATTTTTTTGTTTATCCCGAAAAGGGACATTACTTTTATTATATTTTCCATTCATTTATTTCTCCGCTGCTTGAAATTTTGCATAATAAGTGTTATAATAAACTATAGGCGGCATTTTGATATTGCCTTAATAATAAGAAAGGAAGATACATATGGGAGTTTTTAAAGGTCTTGGCAAAAAGATCTCCGACAAGGGAAAGGAGCTTTCGCAAAAAGCCAGAATAATGTCCGAAACGAGTTCTCTTAATAACGTTGTAAGAGGCGAGGAGTGTAAAATAGATTATCAGTACAAGTCAATGGGAAAGCTGTATTTTGAAAAATACGGCGATGCCCCTGCCGAGGAGTTTGCAAAGGCGTGTGAAGCTATCAAGGACTCTATGGAAAAAATAGAGCAGACAAAGGCTGAGATAGTTAAGATAAAGGCTAGGTTCAACTGTCCTAACTGCGGTTCGCCTTTCAAGCATGGCTCTGTATTTTGCTCAAAGTGCGGTGCCAAGCTTCCGGCACAGAATGATTCAGATGATCCTGACAATATACCGGAGGATACACAACAGTGTCCCGAATGCGGAAATATACTTCCTAAAGAAGCGCTTTTCTGTAATTCCTGCGGAAAAAAACTTGAAAAACCCGCTTTGACGGATGAGACATCAGATGAAAATAAAGATGCTGCCGAACAGGAAGCAGCCGAAGCACCGGCCGAGCCTGTGAAGGAAGAGGAAAGTTTTGCTCCTAAGGAAAATGAAGAAAATACGGCATCTGAAGAAGCTGCGGCTCAGGATACTGAAAGTGCAGATAAAGAAACGCCGGCGGCTGACGGACAAGAGGAACAGGAAGAAGAACCTGTTAAGCTTTGTTCCGAATGCGGCAATCCTATATACGGC
>CADBQZ010000148.1 GCA_902796865.1 uncultured Ruminococcus sp.
GATTGCAGACCTCTTTCATACCGCCTTACAGACAATATGCTCAAGGGTGCTGTAGTGCTTGCACTGAATACTGTGATAGCTAATCCCGAAATGATAAGCGTAGAAGTGGAATCAAGCATATACTTTCCCACTGTCGATGTCCGCAGAAAGGAAAACGAGATCAGCCGAATGATGGACACAGCACAGGCAGACGATGAGCGTATCAGGGAAAACCTGTTTGAATTGGCACAGATGAAATTTGACTGCTGTACTTACAACGAAAACTCCCATAAGACAGCGGAGCTGGTGTCTCTGCTTGCAGACCATGAACAATTGAATAATTTTGATATTGACTTATTCAAGGCGTGTGTGTCACGCATTTGGGTAAGTCATTTTTATGTTATGGAGATCGAGCTCATAAACGGCATGAAGATCAAGAATATAACGGAAAGGACGGATGAGAATGAAAACAGCCGAGAACGTGACGATAATACCCCCGAAGGTACAGCAGACGGAAGCCCGTGACAAGTATCACCAACTGAGAGTGGCAGCCTACTGCCGTGTGTCCACAGAACAGGAAGAACAGCAGAACAGCTACGAAGTACAGATAGCGTACTACACCGATCTTATCAACAGAAAGAAAGAGTGGACGCTTGCAGGCATATTTGCGGACAAGGGAATTAGCGGTACTCAGACAAAAAGCCGATGTGAATTTAACCGAATGATACGAATGTGTAAGAATAAAAAAATAGATCTTGTTATTACAAAGTCGATATCGAGGTTTGCACGTAACACCGTGGATTGCCTTGAACATATAAGGCAGCTAAAGGAGCTTGGCATCGGAGTAATATTTGAGAAAGAGCATATCAACACGCTGAATATCACCTCGGAATTTACGGTCGCGCTTTACGGTTCTTTTGCTCAGGCTGAGTCGGAATCCATAAGCAAGAATGTTATTTGGGGCAAGGAAAAAGCCTACCGTGAGGGCAGGGTGAGCTTCCAGTATAAACGGCTGCTCGGCTACAGAAAGGGCGATGACGGCAAGCCCGAAATAGTTCCCGAACAGGCTGAAACAGTTCGCCTTATATATAAACTCTTCCTTGACGGACAGAGTATGCGGAACATTAAATATTCTCTGGAAAGTAAAGGAGTGCTGACCGCTACAAGCTCTAAAACTTGGAACGAGTCGCTGATACGGAGCATACTGAAAAACGAAAAGTACGTTGGAGATGTGCTGATGCAAAAGACCTTTACCGCCGACTGCATTACTCACAGGGTCGTAAAAAACAACGGTGAACGAGCTATGTATTTAGTCACCGACCATCATGAGCCCATAATCGACAGAGATACATATAACCGAGTTCAGCAAGAGCTTGCGAGAAGAAGCTCCAAACGTAAGATCAGCGATAAGGCTAAGACTGAACAGGGCAAATATTCAAGCAAATACGCTTTAACAGAGCTTATGATATGCGGACATTGCGGCTCACCTTACCGCCGAGTGATATGGACCTGTCGCAACAAAAATAAAATGGCGGTATGGCGGTGCATGAGCAGACTTGATCACGGCAAGACCTACTGCTCCGATTCGCCGTCCATCAGCGAGGACAAGCTCCATAAAGCTATTATTCACGCAATAAATAACTATTACTCTTGCCGGAACGATATAGTCAGGATATTGAAAGCCAATATCGGCACTGTGCTTGAGTGTCAGGGTCAGGAAGAAATTATGGCGGCGGAGCAAAGGCTCAAGGAGATCGACCGAAAGCGGAATGAGCTTGTAGACCTTATAGCTTCGGGAGGCTGTGATGAGGAACAGATGTACAGCCAATTTGAAAAGATGTACGATGAAGAACAAAAGCTCAATGAAAGACTTACACAGCTTAAAGCGGAAAATCAGACCTCGGCTGAAACACAGCAGAAGCTCGACAGGATAATGCAGATGATAGAGACTGAAAAATTTGAACTTGAAATTTTCGATAATGTACTTATCCGCAAACTTATCGAGTGCGTCAAGGTAATTAGCAAGAATCAGATCACAGTGATTTTCAAAGGGGGTTACGAAGTGAATGCAGATATAGAATAACGGCACGATAGCTCGCACTAAAGTGTGGGCTTTTTGTTTTGGAGGGAAAATGGCAAATAATTTTGAAGGGATAAAGACTCAAAAATTTGGTGTGGAGATAGAGTGTACGGGACTTACCCGTGCTGCCGCTGCTAAAGCCGCACAGAAGGTGTTAGGCGGTAATCTGAATCACTTTGGCGGCAGCTATGATTCATACCATGTGTGGGACGGCAAGAACAGAAAGTGGCA
>CADBQZ010000149.1 GCA_902796865.1 uncultured Ruminococcus sp.
CTGGTTGAGGGTCTGCTCACGTTCATCATGTCCGCCGCCGAGACCTGCGCCTCTGTGTCTTCCGACAGCGTCTATTTCGTCTATGAATATGATCGCCGGAGCATTTTTCTTTGCCTGTTCAAAAAGATCACGCACTCTTGAAGCGCCGACACCGACGAACATTTCAACAAAGTCAGAACCCGATATAGGGAAGAACGGACAGCCTGCTTCGCCGGCAACAGCCTTTGCAAGGAGTGTTTTACCTGTTCCGGGAGGACCTAAAAGAAGCACACCCTTTGGTATCCTAGCACCTATCTCTTCATACTTTTTGGGGTTCTTTAAGAAGTCAACGATCTCTTCCATCTCGTGTTTTTCTTCATCGGCACCTGCGACATCGGCAAATGTGACCTTTTTGCCGCCTTTCTGGTTTTTGATATTTGCTTTCGCAAACGAAGTATATTTACCGCCACCGCCTGCCTGACGCATCATGAAAAACAAAAGTACAACAGCGATGCCGAGCATAAGAACTGTCGGGATCGCAGAAAGTATCCACGAATTATCGGTCACTTTTTTGTAATCCTGTTCCAAAGGTTCGTCATTCGGATACTTCTTGTTATATTCCTGTCTGTAGTCATGTTCCTCTGAATCAGTGTCGTTGAGGAATACACTTACATTCGGGACTTCATAAGTATTTACTTTATCCTCGCCTCTTAATACGTATTCAAGTTCACCGGTACCGAGATCGAGGGTGTATGATTTTACCTGATATTCATCAAAGTATTTGATGATCTCTGAGTACTGCTCCTTTTTGCCGGTGTTTGAAACTCTCGACACGATAAAGAAAAATCCGCCGATTATTATTGCACCTACAAGCACATAAGCCAATAATCCTCTGTTTTTGTTATTCAAAGATAAATTCACTCCGTTTCTTTATTTTTTTATTTTTGCAAAGCTTATAAAGAAAATAATGTTCCTTGATATATTTCAAAGAGATGATGCTCTTTATAGGCTTATAAAAATCAATAGTTTAAAATACACCTATGTAAGGCAGCTGTCGGTATTTTTCATCAGCATCCATACCGTATCCCACTACAAATTTATCCGGGATAACAAAAAGACTATAGTCACTTTTTATATCAGCCGTCCTTCTTGATGGTTTATCTAAAAGCGTACATATAGAGACTGATGCAGGCTCACGCTCTAAAAGCATATTTTTCAATGCAAAGAGCGTATTCCCGGTATCTATTATATCTTCGGCAATGATTATGTGCCTGCCCTTTATATCTTTTTCTATATCTTTTTTTATATTTATACTGCCCGAGCTTACAGTACCGCTTCCATAGCTTGAAACTATCATGAATTCGATCTCGCACTGTATATCCATAGCTCTTACAAGGTCGGCTGTGAAAACAAACGAACCTTTGAGCGGACATATTATTACAGGATCAAGATCACGGTATTTGTTTGCAAGCTGTTTCCCAAGCTCTGATACTTTTTTATTTATCTCTTCTTTGGTTATCATGACCGCAGGTGTTTTTTGCGTCATTTTCATTCCTCCGTCTGAGTATCTATAACAAGACATATTTTAGTATTTTTATCGCATATACACCGTTTAGCAGTGCCCATGCCTTCCATAAAAATAAGTCCTTCATCATCACATATAAAATGTATATGCTGTCTTTTCTGCGGCGGTATTTTTTCATTCAAAAGCTTTTTTACCGAGGAACTGTGTTCTCTTCCCCAAAGCTTTATCTTGTCGCCGTTTTTTCTGCTTCTGATAAATGCTGTACCTTTTATTTTTTCAAGGTCTATCATGCGGCTGTTATCAAAGCTATTTATATCTTTGGCATTTACTTTTCTGACATTTAAAACAATATCCTCAAAAATGCTGTTTTTTCCTATATAAAGCGGTTTTTGGAGAATGACCTTTTCACAGGATATTTTTTCTATGAATATCCTTCCACGTCTTCCGGTAACGTATATATCTTTTGATATATTAAATCTTCCGTCTTTCCAAAGAAGCTTTTCAGCTTCGTTTATATTAAATGACGATACGGGAAGCTTATTAGCTGAAAGAAATTTTCCGACAGCTCTTTTTCTTAACGCTATTGGTATATCTTCTGTAAGAAACAGTGCACCGTCGTTGTATCCTTCACGATATGCTTTTTCAGAAAGCTGTTCTATAAGCCTGTTTTCACGATACAGTATTTCCTGTTCGTTTTCAAAGCACTTATAAAAACCCTTGTTGATATTTAGGATCTCGGGTATTATCTTATGCCGGATACGGTTTCTTGTATAATCATCCGAAAGATTTGTCGAATCGGTAACATAGTCCTGATCTCTTATCTCTAAAAATTGTTCGACCTGTTCTCTTGTGATACCTATAAGAGGACGTATGATATTGTCTCTCACCGGCGGTATACCGCAAAGACCTTTAAGACCTGTTCCGCGTATAAGATTGTGTATAACAGTTTCCGCATTATCCGAAAGGGTGTGTGCGGTAGCTATCTTTCCATTACCTGCACATTCATAAAGCTTTCTGTATCGTATGTCACGGGCAGCAAGCTCAAGCGACAGTCCGCTTTTTTTTGCATAAGCAGGTATATCGCATTTGTAGACTGTTATCGGAATGTCAAGTCGTTCACAAAGTTTTCTGCAAAACATTTCGTCACGGTCGCTTTCGTCTCCTCGTATCATATGATTGACATGACACGCTTTGAGAGAAAATCCCATTTCTGCGCTAAGTTCATTCAACACAAGAAGAAGGCAGACACTGTCTGCTCCGCCTGACAGGGCAGCGGTTATACTGTCTTCAAAGTATATCATATCATGCTCTTTTATAGTGCGGATAACGATATTTTTCAAATCTTAACCCTCCGGCGGTTCGCTGAATTCTGCATTTGAAAAGCGTGTGAACTGTCCGTCCCACATAAGCTTTACTGTACCTGTTTCACCATGACGATTTTTTGCGACTATACATTCAGAAATATTCTGTTCCGGGCTTTCCTTATTGTAATAGGAATCCCTGTATAGAAACATTACTATATCTGCATCCTGCTCGATAGAGCCTGAGTCTCTCAGGTCTGATAAGAGAGGTCTTTTATCAGGTCTGCTCTCTACCGCACGGCTAAGCTGTGACAAGAGTACTACCGGTACATCAAGCTCTTTTGCAAGTATTTTAAGGTTACGGGTTATCTCCTGTACTCTCAGGACCATATTTTCAGTCTTCATGGTGGAGCCTAAAAGCTGGAGATAGTCTATAACAACAAGTCCCAGATTTTTTACTCGTCTGAGCTTTGCTTTTATCTGCGGAACATTAGTACCTGCGGTATCGTCTAAAAATATCGGCATACTGCAAAGCACATCTGCACTAGATGCAAGTCTTACCCAGTCATTGTCGGATAAAACTCCGCTTCGCAGCTTGTTTGAATCGACAAGCGCTTCTGTTGAAAGCATTCTTGTCGCAAGCTGTTCCTTTGACATTTCGAGTGAAAATATCGCAACGTCTTTTCCTGCTCTTCTTGCAACATTAGATGCGATATTGAGCGCAAAAGAAGTTTTTCCCATACCAGGACGGGCAGCGATTATTATAAGGTCTGATTTATTAAGACCTGTAGTTATCGTATCGAGAAGCGTAAAACCGGTCTTGGCACCGAGGTATTTTTCCTTATCGGGACCGGAGATCTTCTGCAATCTGTCCCACGATTCAAATACTACATCGCTTATCGGAGTAAGTCCGGTAACATCTTTGCCCTGACGGATATCAAATATTTTCTGCTCGGCAGAATCAAGAAGCACCTGTGCCGTATTCTGATCGAGCGCTATCTCATGCAGAAGTTCTCGCGCGACTAAAGCCAAGCTCCTTATATAATACTTTTC
>CADBQZ010000150.1 GCA_902796865.1 uncultured Ruminococcus sp.
CAGGTATAGAGATACATCCGGGCGCTAAAATTGGCAAAGGGCTTTTTATAGATCACGGCATGGGCGTAGTAATAGGCGAAACTGCCGAGATAGGCGACAACTGTCTTATATATCAGGGGGTCACATTGGGCGGTACCGGAAAGGAAAAGGGCAAGCGTCACCCTACTATCGGCAATAATGTCATGATAGGCGCAGGCGCTAAGGTTTTAGGACCTTTCAAGATAGGCGATAACGTAAAGATAGCCGCAGGAGCGGTCGTTTTAGAGCCTATCCCCGACAACTGTACAGCCGCCGGAGTTCCCGCAAGGATAGTCCGCAGCGGCGGTCAAAGGGTCTGCAAAGAGCTTGACCAGGTGCATATACCTGATCCGGTATCACAGGAACTTTGTGCATTGAAATTTGAGATAAGCAGGCTCAAAAAGAAACTCGACACACTGACAGAAGCAACAGGCAGCGAAAATGAAAAGCATTAAGCTCCCCCATGTGGGAATGAGGATATGGAAAACGGTAATAGCTGTTTTCATCTGTGCTGTGCTTGGACGCATCACCGGGATACACCCGTTTTATGCGATAATAGCGGCAATATTATGTATGCAGCAGAATACCGAGCAGAGCATCAAAAAGGGAGCAGTAAGGCTCGTTGGAACGGCAATAGGCGGAGCATTCGCAGTACTTATACTGCTTCTGATAGACTTCACGCCGCTAGAAGAATTCTCAGCACTCTATTATATAGTACTGTCGCTCTGCGTTATCCCTCTTATATATTCAAACGTACTGCTCGGAAGAGAGGCAAGCTCGTATATCACCTGCGTTGTATTTTTCAGTATCGTACTGTCGCATTTTGATACGGAGAACCACTATATTTTTGCATTGCAAAGAATGCTCGAGACCGCCGCAGGCATAATCATCTCGGTAGCAGTGAATAAGCTCATTAAAAATAATGATAAAACTTGACAATTCCCGTTAAATGGTATATAATTTGTATTAAAGCAAACAATTCTGATGCTGAACAAGAATTGTCACACAAATAGTAAACCGGGGATGGCAGTCCCCGGTTTCGCATTATCGCAAAAAGGAATAAGCGATCCTGCATCATTTATTATATCATATTTTTACATTTTTCGTCAATTGCTTATTATAAAAGGAGAAATAAATGAAACTCAAAAATAAAATAATATCAGCGGTGGCAATAGCTATTACAGCTTTGGGCAGTATGCCAATAATAAATGATAACGCCGTAAGCGCTGTAAATATAAGTGAAAGGCTTTATGATGGATCCTCAAAACTTTATTATCATAAATTTGATGACAACGATGACGGTATATATGAATATATATCTATAGGCTATGAACACGCCGGACTCCAGGACGAATATGACGGTCTTACAAACTACGACGGCTTAAAAAACGTTGTTATCCCCTCTGAGCTTGACGGACTTCCGGTCAAAAAGATCGGAACTACCGCATTTGACAAATGTCCGACACTTGAGACCGTTGTGATACCCGAAAGTGTCACATACATAGGCGGTCTTGCATTTGAATATTGTCCGTCTCTCAAAAGTGTTACAATAGAAAATACAAGATGCGAGATATATCCCAGAAGTGAAACTATATCAAACGGGTATGTTAAAAACGGAAAAGACACAGCAGATTATTACAATGGTGTCATAAAAGGACACAAAGGCTCATCTGCACAGACTTATGCTGAAATGTGGGGCTATAAATTTGAAAATATAGAAGGCAGCAATACCGAGTCCGCTATCCGTGGCGATGCTGACCAGAACGGTGTACTTGATATCCGTGACGCTGTATTTATCGCAAGGAAGCTTTCACAGAAAAGGTCGGCGGCTCTGCCCGAAACGGCAGATTTCAACGGCGACAGCAAGATAAATGTCCGTGATGCTGCGGATATAGCAAAATTTCTTTCAGTAAATAAATATAAATAATAATATAAAGAGGTACAATAATGAAAATTTATAACACACTTACCGCAAAAAAAGAAGATTTTAAACCGATAAACGACGGCAAAGTCGGTATATATGTCTGTGGTCCTACCGTTTATAACCGCATACATATCGGAAACGCAAGGCCGATATGCGTTTTCGACGTGTTCAGACGTTATCTTGAATACAAGGGATATGACGTAAAGTTCATTCAAAACTATACCGACGTAAACGATAAGATAATCGCACAGGCAGAAAAAGAGGGGCTTACTCCCGAAGAGACTGCGCTTAAATATATTGCAGAATACGAAAAGGACGCTTTGGGCTTAAACGTCCGTCCTGCAGATGTACACCCTAAAGTATCGCAGTACATGGATAAGATAATCGACATGATACAGACACTTGTTGATAACGGCTATGCCTACGAGTCACACGGAGATGTGTACTACCGTACAAGGAAATTCAAAGGCTACGGCAAGCTTTCAAAGCAGTCGATAGACGATCTTATCGCCGGGGCAAGGGTCGAGGTCAATGATATAAAAGAAGACCCGTTGGATTTTGCTCTCTGGAAATCCGCAGGTGAAGACGAACAGCACTGGGATTCACCGTGGGGCAAGGGCAGACCGGGCTGGCATATAGAATGCTCCGCTATGGCAAAAGACTGCTTAGGCGATACTATAGATATACACTGCGGCGGTAAGGATCTTGTATTCCCACACCACGAAAACGAGATAGCACAGTCGGAAGCCGCAACAGGAAAGCAGTTTTCAAACTACTGGATGCACAACGGACATATCAACATCGACAATAAGAAAATGTCGAAATCTGCCGGAAACTTTTTCCTTACCCGTGATGCAGCCGAAAAGTACGGATATGAGACTATACGCTACCTTATGATACAGGCGCACTACAGAATGCCTATGAATTATACAGCAGAACTGCTCGAATCATGCAAAGCTTCGCTAGAAAGGCTCTATAACTGCCGTGAAAGCCTTGAAAAGGCAATAGAAAACGCCCAAAGCGGCAGCATCTCAAAAGATGCCGAAGAAATACTTGCAAAGAGAAAAGAACAGTTCGAGACCGCTATGGACGACGACCTCAATACAGCAGACGGTCTTACAGCAGTATTCGAGCTTGCAAGAGACATAAACATAATGACATCAGACGGTAATACGCCAAAAGAACAGCTCGAAAAGGCAGCAGAACTTTTCGATACGCTCACAGGCGTTCTCGGAATACTTTACAACAGAAAAAAAGCGGACGAGATACCTGCCGAGATAAAAGAGCTTGCAGCTCAGAGAGCAGAAGCAAGAAAAGCAAAAGATTTCGCACTTGCAGATAAATTAAGAGATAAAATCGCCGAACTCGGATATGATATAAAAGAGACACGTCAGGGAACACAGATAACGAAAAAATAAGGGAGTATATATGAGCAGAAGAGTAAAATATATAATAATGGGGCTGTTCATCTGTGCGGCACTAAGCTTTGCAACCGTTTCCTGTATGCAGCTTTTTTCAGGAAAAAACAAAGATTATATAGACATGGACAGCATAGACCTTGTTCAGACAAAAGAACCGGAAGCCGGCGCTCCTATCGCCACTATAAAAACTACGCTGGGCGATATAACAGCCGTGCTTTACCCCGATAAAGCGCCTGAGACGGTAAAGCATTTCACTGAGCTTGCAAAAAGCGGATATTACGACAACACCTACGTTTTCAACTGTGAACAGGGATATTATTTTGCGGCAGGAAGCCCCAAAAAGAACGGCGACCTCGATGAGAGCAAGCCGGACGGCATAGAAGAATGGGAACAGGAGCTAAGCCACGACCTCTGGACATTCAAAGGCGCTCTTTGCAGCATACCGACCGGCGACAGCGGCGGATTCTGGGATAAGCTCACCGGGAAATCAAAGGTCTTAAACGGAAGCCGCTTTACGATACTCGGAAGCGAAGACTTTACCGAAGAATTCAAGCAGCAGCTCCTTGAAAAAAGTGAGTACCAGAAGCTTGCCGAAAAGTATATTGAGCTTCGGGGCGTACCGGCGCTTGCACAGACAATAACTGTTTTTGGTCAGGTCTATGACGGCTTTGACGTGCTTGAAAAGCTTCTTTCTCTCGAAACGGCAAAATCATCAAACGAAGAAGTAAATATCCCCGTGGACGATGTTATGATAAAAACTATCGAGATAGGAAGCTATAAGACAAGAGGCGAATGGGCGCTTACAGAAAGCGTTAAGGAAACTACCGCAGTTTCTGCAACAACTGTTGCACAAACAACAAGTTCTAAGTAATAAGTTTGAATTTAGCAAACAAATGTTCTGTAGAAACTGACGTTAATTTCATGAATTGCCATGTTTAAATTAGTTCATTATCTACCAATCAGTTTTTAAATTTTCAATATACTCTTTACAAATCCGAAAAATAAGGGTATAATGTAAAAGTTAGGCATAGAAAATATCATTTATTTCAAGAGGTGTGTAACAAAAATGATAAACATAAAGAAAGCAGCAGCGGCTGTATTTTGTTGTGCCATATTTGCAGCATCGTTTTCAGGCTGTGATGAAAAAAGCAGCAAGAAACCGACAAACGCAGAACCGCCGACTGAATATACAGGTATAGTAAACTATACTCCGCCGGAAGAAGGCGAAGATATACTTGTATTGACTTTGAAAGATTACGGCGATATAAAAATAAAACTTTTCCCTGAGGAAGCTCCTAAGGGTGTTGAGAACATTTTAGGTCTTACCGAGAAAAAATATTACGACGGACTTATATTCCACAGGATAATAAGCGACTTTATGATACAGGGCGGTGACCCGGAAGGAAGCGGCAGAGGCGGCGAATCTATCTGGGGCGGAAAATTTGACGGTGGCATAAGCCCTAACCTTATCCACGCAGCAGGTGCTGTTGCATATGCAAACAGCGGTTCACCTACCACAAACGGAAGCCAGTTTTATATCGTAACAGGTACAAAGCTTTCGGATCAGGAAGCAGACCAGTATAAAGCTTCCGGCATAAAGATCTCAGATGACGCTTTGAAAATATACAAAGAAGACGGCGGAGCGGTATATCTCGACGGACGTTATACTGTTTTCGGACAGGTATTCGACGGTCTTGACAAGGTATTTGAGGTACAGAAGGTCGAAACAGATGCAAACGACAAGCCGCTCAAGGATGTCGTTATCGAATCTATGAGAGTTGAAAAATACGACGGCTCGGATGTTAAATTCCATTTGAGCGATTATTGATAAAAAAAGAAAAATAAATAGAAAATAAATGTAGACATACATTTCCCGCTTAAAGGATAAAAACTTAAAACGGGCAAATAATAAAACGAGTGGAGAAAAAGAAAAAAGATGCTCTTTTTTAAAAAACAGATCATCTTATTTGGGAGAGAAAAAATTGGAAAAATTTGTAGTAAGAGGCGGAAACCGCCTTCAGGGCGAGATAACTGTCAGCGGTGCTAAAAACGCTGCTGTCGGTATTATCCCAGCCGTTATATTATCAGATGAGCCTTGTATCCTTGAAAATGTCCCGGATATAAGCGATGTATCCATAAGCCTTCGTATATTACAGGAAATGGGTGCTTCGGTACAGACACTTGGCCGTGATGTTTTCAGGATAGATGCAAGCTTCATAAACAATTACTGCGTTCCTTATGAGAGCGCAAGACAGATGAGAGCTTCCTATTATTTTCTTGGAGCGCTCCTCGGCAAATTCAACAAAGCAAGAGTTTCAATGCCGGGCGGATGTCCTTTGGGTGACAGACCGATAGACCAGCATCTTAAAGCTTTCTCAGCTCTCGGTGCGAGATGCAATCTCGATCACGGAATGATAGATGTTTCAGCTGACAGGCTTTGCGGAAATCAGATATATCTCGATGTAGTATCTGTAGGCGCAACAATGAACGCAATGCTTGCTGCTGTAAAGGCAAAGGGTCTCAGCATAATAGAAAACGCTGCGAAAGAGCCGCATATCGTAGACCTTGCAAACTTCTTGAACTCTATGGGTGCGGACATAATGGGCGCAGGTACTGACGTTATCAAGATAAGAGGCGTTGAAAGGCTTCATGGTGCGGTATATTCGGTAATACCGGATCAGATCGAAGCAGGTACATTCATGGTAGCAGCCGCTGCAACAGGCGGAGATGTGCTTGTAAAGAATGTTATCCCGAAGCATCTTGAATCTATAACAAACAAGCTTGAAAAGATCGGCGTAAACGTCGAGGAATTTGACGACAGTGTGAGAGTCTGGGTGGACGGACCGCTTGTCAAAACGAACATAAAAACAATGCCGCATCCGGGATTCCCGACTGATATGCAGCCGCAGATGGCAACGCTCCTCACTCTTGCAGAGGGAACGAGCATCATAACAGAGGGTGTCTGGGAGCAGCGTTTCAGATATGTTGACGAGCTTAGGAGAATGGGCGCTGACATCTCTGTTGACGGAAAGGTCGCAGTCGTAGAAGGCACTGGAAGACTTCAGGGCGCACCGGTCAAAGCGTGTGATTTAAGAGCAGGAGCCGCACTTATAATCGCAGGTCTTGCGGCATCAGGAGTTACCGAAGTCGAAGATATACACCATATCGAAAGAGGATATGACAATCTCGATAAAAAGCTCCAGGGCATAGGCGCAGATATCGTAAAGCGTCATTTCCCGGGCGGTTCGGTGAAAAAAGCTATCTGATAAGATCATCATCAATGATATAAGGGGAACGTTTTATGCGTTCCCTTATTTTAACAGCGGAGAATAAAACAATGGCAAGGATATATCCTCTCTTCAGCTCCAGCAAAGCGAACTCTACATTTATCGGAGACAGCCGGGGCGGCATACTGATAGATGCCGGCGCTTCATTCAAAAGAATGACTGAGGCTTTCCAGAAAAGCTCCCTTCCACTGTCAGCAATACAGGCGGTATTTATAACACACAGCCACTCAGACCATGTGAGCGGACTTAAAATGCTCACTAAAAAGACCGGTATCCCGGTTTTCGGTCAGGAAAAAACGCTTGAAGAGCTTTTAAAAAAAGAGCTTATCGCTCCTTGCTCGGAGGTATATTCTCTTGACGATGCAGCAGCAGCTGCCGATATGGAGATAAGCTGTTTTGATACTCCTCATGACACGGTGCAGAGCTGCGGCTACAGGATAAAAACATCTGACGGAAGAGTTTGTGCGGTATGTACTGACTTAGGGCACGTCACAAAAACCGTTGAAGAGAATCTTTACGGCTGTGACCTTGTGCTGCTTGAAGCAAATTACGATGAAAAAATGCTCACTAATGGCATATATCCTTATTATCTTAAAGAGAGGATACGCTCAGATCATGGGCATCTGTCTAACAATGCCAGTGCAGCACAGGCAGAAAAACTCGTAAGAAACGGCACAACAAGGCTGATACTCGGGCATCTGAGCCAGGATAACAATACGCCGTACATAGCAGATAAAACAGTCGAAAAAGGTCTTAAAGAGCTTGTGAGAGGACGTGACTATCTTCTTGAAGTTGCTCCGGTCGAGACCACAGGGAAAATGATGGTATTTTAAAATGTTGAATGTTAAAATAATAACGATCGGTAAATTAAAAGAAAAATATTTAAAAGATGCCTGCTGCGAGTACTCAAAAAGACTTGGCAGGTTTTGCAGGCTCGAGATAACAGAACTTGATGAATACAGGCTTCCTGATGCTCCGTCAAAGGCTGAGATAGAAAAAGCTCTCGACGCTGAGGGAGAAGCGATAAAAAAACAGCTTTCGGGATATATTATAGCTATGTGTATCGAAGGGAAACAGCTTTCAAGCGTAAAACTTTCCGAAAAGCTGGGACAGATACCGCTTTCAGGGAAAAGCAGCGTTTCTTTTGTGATAGGAAGCTCTTTCGGGCTTTCCGCCAAAATAAAATCAACCGCTGATCTGAAGCTTTCGATGTCGGAAATGACTTTTCCGCACCAGCTCGCAAGGGTAATGCTGTTAGAGCAGATATACCGTGGATTTCAGATCCTTTCCGGTGGAAAATATCACAAATGAACGCATTGCTTTTTATGACAAATAAAAAATTTGTATCTTTTAAAAAATACCCTTGAAATAATAATGGTTTTCTGTTATAATATAATAGTATGGGAAAGTATCCAAATAAATTTGAGAGGTTAATTAAATGATCGGATTCTACAATTACACTGTGATTCTTACATATATAGGGCTTGCATCAGCCGTTACAGGTATATACTTTGCCTTTGACGGAAGACATCTTATCGTATCTGTCGTAGCTCTGCTAATATCCGGGCTTTGCGATATGTTCGACGGCAAAGTTGCAAGAACAAGAGAACGTACCGAGGCTGAGAAAAAATTCGGCATACAGATAGATTCGCTGTGCGATCTTATATGCTTCGGACTTCTCCCGGGCGCTATCGGCTACGCTGTAGGCATGAGGGAGATATATCACTACTTCATACTTGTGTTCTTCACTCTTGCAGCAGTGATAAGGCTCGCTTACTTTAACGTAATGGAGGAAGAACGCCAGAAAAAGACAAAAGATGTCCGAAAGGTCTATGAAGGTCTTCCGGTAACGAGTGTGTCGCTTATAATGCCGCTTGTATACAGCTTCCGCAAAAACATCGGTGACGACTTTTTTGCCGATGTCTACGCAGTTGTGATGCTTATAGTTGCTATAGCATTCATAACAAGATTCAAAGTCAAAAAGCCTCAGATGAAAACGATGCTTATATTCGTCGGAGTAGGAGCATTGGAATTCCTGTGGCTGTTATACAGATACAAATTCAGATAAAGGAGAATATTTTGAAGTACGGAGTCAAAAACAGAAACGGCGATATACTGCCGAAAAATGAAAGCCGTAAAAGTCTTCTCGATCTGCTATATAATACCGTGGGCGGAAACATTGCGCTCAAGGGTCTTACATCACCTGTCGTTTCAAATGCGGCAGGTGCATTCTGTAACAGCAGATTGTCAATGGAACTTATACCGGCATTCATTAAAAAAGCAAATATAGACCTCACCGACTATCAGCCGGGATATTACCGCTCGTTCAACGATTTTTTCACACGAAAGATCCGCCCTGAAGCGCGCCCTATAGATATGGCACCAAAAGCACTTATAAGTCCATGTGACTCGAAGCTCACTGTTTATAAAATAGACGAAGACAGTATTTTTGAGATAAAGGGTGTAAGCTATCACACAGATGAATTCTTAAAAAGCGAAGGACTTGCAAAAAAATATAACGGCGGATATTTCTGCATATTCAGGCTTGAGGTAGACGACTATCACAGGTACATATATTTTGACAGCGGCTCAAAATCAAGAAACCGCCATATAAACGGCATCTATCATACAGTAAACCCTACTGCACTTGATACTGCTGATATTTACCGTGAGAACACAAGAGAATACACTATCCTCCATACCGAGAATTTTGGCAATGTGATACAGTGTGAGGTAGGTGCTATGCTTGTCGGAAAGATAAGCAACCTCCATATGGATAAACACTCTTTCAAACGCGGCGAAGAAAAGGGAATGTTTGAATACGGCGGTTCTACTATCGTACTTATGTTCCAGAAGGATACCGTATCATTTGATGAGGATATACTAAAAAATACAGCAGACGGATATGAAACTGTTGTTAAGATGGGTGAAAGCATCGGCAGAAGTATCTGAGCTTATTCTAAAGTGAACATATGGGGACGCAAACAGCGTCCCCGTATAATATATCTAAATAAAAAGGAGAAGGATAAATGAAGAAAAGACGTATTTTCAGATCGCTGACTGCATTTTTAACAGCGGCTGTAATGGCGGTCGGAGCTGGTTTGCTTACCGGCTGTGACAACGACGACAGCAGCAGTCAGACAGCTTCATCAGAAGCGGAGACAACTGCACAGCAAACGGAAGCCGTGACCGAAGCGCCCACAGAAGCGCCTACAGAGCATATAAGCCCGACTGAAACGGTCACATTCTCAATGGGAAGTGAAAAGAGCGATATAAACGAGATAATGGACTATGACAGCCATAAGACCTATAAGACCTCTTTAGACCAGTTCGTAAGAGAAGGCGACAAGATAGACTCGTTCGTATTCGTATACTACGCTGAGGACGGCTCTTCAAACATCAGCAGCTATAAGGGTGCCTGCGGCATATCAGTCGATGAAAAGTGTCCTGCCGCCACAGATAAATGCTGGTATCAGTCAGACGATTTTGAACTCGACGTAAACAGCGCATACTTAGAAGTGACATGGGACGTTCCGTCAGAGATAAGAGACTATATAAACACCACAAAAGACGGAAGCATCGAGATAGGCTACTGGTGGGGCGGTCTCCAGAGACTTAGACTTTCAAGCATCATATGCAACTATACCACAACCGCAGAGATACCCGTAGACGGCACCAAGACTATCGACGTCAACAAGACACTTTCCTACGGAAGCGAATCTGAGAAGACTGCAAGGCTCGCTCTTTCAGATATGATACCTTCGGACGGTGTTCCGCAGTACTTTGAATTTAATGTCGAAGGAAGCGGAGAGCTTCAGAAATACGCCGGAGCATTCGGTATTACTGTTGACGATTCCTGTCCAGACAAGACCGACAAATCATGGTATCAATCCGGAAATATCGCTGTAATGACAAGCTCAAGCAGCGCTACGCTCTACTGGCTCGTGCCCGACAGCATCAAGGATTATATCAAAGCTGACGGAGAGGTAATGCTCGGCTACTGGTGGAGCAAAAACGACAGCATAAACTTAAAAAATGTAACCGTAAAATACAGCAGCGCTTCGGGAGAAGCCCCCAAGGAAGATACAGCGTCTGTAAAACCAAAAGAAGAAAAAAGCGAAAGCTCATCAAGCGGAAGATCTTCTGCTGAGATAGTCAAGGATATGAAGATAGGCTGGAACTTAGGAAATACCTTCGACTGCTATGACTACACTTCATATGCTTCTGACGGCGAGACTGCATGGGGCAACCCAAAGACCACAAAGCAGATGATTGATGCTGTAAAGGCAGAGGGATTCAACGCAGTGCGTGTTCCGGTAAGCTGGAACGACCATATGAGCGGCGACACTATCGACAGCGCATGGATGGACAGAGTAAAGGAAGTAGTCGGATATGTTCTCGACAACGGTATGTACTGTATCGTGAACGTACACCACGACGACCAGACATGGCTCGTGCCGAAGAGATCGGAATACGATTCAGTCAAAAACAGATACGTTAAGGTATGGCAGCAGATAGCCGATAAGTTCAAAGACTGCGACGACCATCTCCTGTTTGAAGGAATGAACGAAATGAGGATCGTAGGCGGACAGGACGAATGGACCTGCGGTACATCAGAAGAAAGAGACGTAATAAATGATCTCTGTCAGGTATTCGTGGATACCGTCAGGGCTTCCGGCGGAAACAACGCATCAAGAACACTTATCGTCGCCGGTCACGCTGCCGCAATGGACGAAACGGCTATAAAGGCTATAAAAGTACCGGACGACGATCATGTGATAGTTTCGATACACGCTTATTCACCATACAGCTTCGCTCTCGACGATAATGGAACATCGAGCTTCCAGGACAGCGATAAAGCGGAGCTTGACAAAAACTTCGACCTTATCAAATCCACATTCATCGACAACGGCATACCAGCGATAATAGGCGAATTTGGTTCGGTAAACAAAAACAACCTTGACGACAGAGTAAGGCACATGGAATATTATGTAAGCGCTGCACGAAAGAGGGGTATAACCTGCTTTGTCTGGGACAACAACATCAAGGACGGCGACAGCCCGTTCGGACTTCTCAACAGAAGCGACTGCTCGTGGTACTTCAAGGAAGTTGCAGATGCAGCAGTAAATAATGCAGGCTGATCAAAATAATTTATATAAACAAAAAGGGGCGTTTTAAAGCGTCCCTTTTAGTTTGTTTAAAGGCTAAAGAATTTATAAAAGTTTTGTGCAAGCTTTTTTTGCAGTCTGAAGATACGATTTAGAGCTTACAGCAAAAAAGAGGACTGTAAAAACAGTCCTCTTTTAAGATAAATAAGCTTTTCGCTATTATGCTTCTTCGTTTTCTGAAGCCTCATCAGCTTCGTTGTTTTCTTCTTCCTGAAGAGCACGGATAGAAATGCTGATCCTCTTCTGTTCAGCATCAATGTCGATGATCTTAACATCAACTTCCTGACCTACAGAAAGAACATCGCTTACATTGTCAACTCTCTTATCAGCGATCTGTGAGATGTGGATAAGACCGTCAACGCCTTCGATGATCTGAGCAAATGCACCGAAAGGAGTGATAGAAACAACTGTTGCCTTAACAACATCGCCTACGCTGTAATTTTCAGTAAACTTTGTCCACGGATTATCCTCAGCCTTCTTGTAACCGAGAGAGATCCTGCCTGCTTCCTTATCAAGTTCCTTGATGTATACTTCAAGCACATCGCCAGGCTTTACTACCTGATTCGGGTGCTTTATTCTGCTCCATGAAAGCTCGGAAATATGTACCATACCGTCAATGCCGCCAAGATCAACAAATGCGCCGTAGCTTGTAAGTGACTTAACTTCGCCCTTGTATACCTTGCCAACCTCTGCATCTTTCCAGAACGCAGCCTTAGCAGCTTCTCTTTCAGCCTTAGCAACTGCCTTTATTGAGCCTACAGCTCTTCTTCTTGATTCGTTCACTTCAATGATCTTGAGCTTTACAGTCTTCTTAACAAGCTCATCTAAGCTCTTGTCTCTGCCAACACCTGTCTGTGATGCAGGAACGAACACTCTTACACCATCAACAGAAACGAGCACTCCGCCCTTAACAGCACTTACAACAGTACCTTCGAGAATAGCATCTTCGTCCTTTGCCTTAGCGATGTTGTCAAAACCTACAAGCTCGTCCACTTTCTTCTTTGAAAGCATAGCGATACCCTCTGAATCGTTTATCTTTGTAACAATAAGCTCTACTTCGTCGCCGACACTTACGATGTCAGAAGGCTTCTTTGTCTGATCATCAGTAAGCTCTGAAAGCGGAACATAACCTGTATGCTTTGTTCCGATGTCTACGATCGCCTCGCTGTTATTAACAGCGGCAATATAGCCTTTAACACGCTCTCCTGTATGTACTTTTTTGAAAGACTGTTCAAGTGCCTCCTCAAAATTAATATCTTCTTCTAAAATCTCAGCCATGGTATTTTGTACCTCCTTAATTATATATGCCGGGGTCGATGCGCCGGCTGTAATGCCTGCTTTGCAGACATTTTTCAGGTCTAATGAATAAAGCTCGTCCGCATTTTCTATATGATAAGCGGTACAGTTTTCCCTGCATAAGCTATAGAGCTTTTTTGTGTTTGAACTGTTTTTTCCGCCAACCACTATCATAACGTCAACTTCCTTTGAAAGCTCTACCGCTTCCGATTGTCTTTGCGAAGTAGCACTGCAGATAGTGTCGAATACTAGAATATCATCGTTTTCCTTTGGGATAACCTTCATACACTCTCCCCATACTAATATATTATACGTCGTTTGAGCAACAATTGCAAGTCTTTTTCCGATTTTTTTTAATTTTTCACTAAAAAAGTCGTTTAGTTCAAATTGATCCTTAAAAACAAAGCAATTTTCGTCACAATGACCAACGATTCCTTGCACCTCCGGATGGTCTTTATCGCCTGCTATCAGTATAAAGTAGCCCTCTCGGGTCTTCTCTCCTACTATCTTATGTATCCTCGAAACAAAAGGACAGGTAGCATCTATATACGGCTTGCCGCTCTTTTCAAGTTCTTTATAGACGTCCATGCCCACACCGTGCGAGCGGATAACTACCTCCTCGCCGTCTTTAAGATCTGATACCTTGTCTACTATCCTGACACCTTTTTCCTTCATATCGTTCACAACGTCTGAATTATGGATTATAGGCCCTAACGTTGCGACCGACTTATCAGGTTTTTCTGCCTCATCGTAAACAAGCTTTACCGCTCTGTCTACTCCAAAGCAGTAGCCTGCGGTCTTAGCCACTCTGACTTTATCTGCCATTATTGTTCTCTCCCTCTAAAAGCGCCTGTATATCGCCCATTATCCTTTGCTTTACAGGCTTTAGCTTTCTTGTATCGGTAATATCGTCTAACCTTATCTCCTCCGGCTGTATGGGCTTACCGTAGCGTATAATGACTTTTTTTCTGAACCTCAGTTTTCCTTCAAAGACTACTGCTGCCGGAACTACTGCCGCTCCCGATCTTGCGGCTATAAGCGCAACGCCTGTTTTGCCACGTCCGAGCTTTCCCGTCTTGCTTCGTGTGCCTTCAGGGAATATAACAAGATTGCGTCCCTGCGAGAGCCTTTCTATCGAATCGTCTATAACTTTCATATCACCGCTTCCACGAACGACCGGGAACGCCCCAAGCTTTCTTATGAGCCAGCCGAAAAACGGATTCCTGAAAAGTTCTTCTTTGGCGACAAACGACAATTTCGCACACATAGATGTTACCGCAAGCAAAGGAGGATCGGCAAATGTGCGGTGATTTGATGCTATTATAAAGCCGGACTTTTCAGGTATATTCTCTTTGCCTTCCACTTTCACATGATAAAAGCCGTAGTATATGCCCTTGACGAAATAATACAGCATCTTGAAAAAAATACTTGTTTTCATTTTGCCTTCACCTTTTCTATCATGCCTGTAAGCGTATCTATCACCTCATCTATCGTCATTTCAGTGGTGTCCAGAAGCACTGCATCATCAGCTTTTTTCAGCGGAGAAGTCTTTCTGTTCATATCATTGAAATCACGCTTTTTGATGCCCTCGAGAACCTGCTCATACGAAACGCTCTTGTCGGTCATTTCCTTAAAGCGCCTGTTTGCTCTTTCCTCGGCTGATGCGGTAAGATATATTTTAAGATCAGCATCGGGAAGCACGACAGTGCCTATATCTCTGCCGTCCATTATTATATCATTCTCACGGGCGATCTTTTTCTGGAGCCCGAAAAGAAAATCCCTCACTTCCGGTATTGCCGAAACTTCTGATGCTCCCATAGAAACTTCCGGTGTGCGTATATCGCCCGAAACGTTTCTGCCGTTCAAAAATACCTGCTGCTCGCCGTTTTCATATTTAAGCTCTACGCTTATCTCGGGAAGCTTCTCTATAAGCCCGTTTTTATCGAGCTTGTTCTCGATGTAGTAAAGCGCTGCCGCACGGTAAAGCGCTCCGGTATCGACATAGATAAATCCTGTCTTTTTAGCTGCTGCTTTTGCTATCGAGCTTTTGCCTGCTCCGGCAGGCCCGTCTATTGCTATGTTTATCATTTTTTATACTCTCCTTTTATTAATTATTATTTTTGCTTTTTTTGAAAAAGGCTGTAAAAAGTATTTCTCAGCATTTCTTTGTTTGCACAAAGAAACGCTTGCAAAGAAATGCACTTACTTTCTTTATGCTACTGCATAAGAAAGTAAGACAAAGAAAAAACATTAAGAAATTCATAAACCATACTGCGTACACTCTAAGCAGATCTCTACTTGATTTAGTCTAATTTAGGCTTTAATGATTTCTTTGAAAGCATCGCAAAAGTTTTTCTGTAATTTGACGTTTTTATAAAGATACACCTTAATCAAATGTAGGGGCGAGCATTTGCCAGTGTTTCATCAAATCTTTGATTTGAATAGAAACACAAATGCCCTTGGGGTAGCTCGCCCGTTTTACCAGATTTGACCCTTTCGGGCGAGCACTGCTCGCCCCTACACTTGATTCTATGTTACTACAAAAGGCTGCCTGTCGGGAATTAGAAGATGCAACAAAATTAGAAGCGACAGGGCGTTCGTCCTACGGGGTCACCCGGCAAAAGAAATGCTGAGAAA
>CADBQZ010000151.1 GCA_902796865.1 uncultured Ruminococcus sp.
GCATACCGCTTTCTGGAGGTATTATTTCATATCCGAATCTTTCAAGTTTTTTCAAATTATCCTGCAATATCGGATCGTGATACATATTATGATTCATTGCCGGAGACACTATTCTTTTGCATGGACAAGCCATAACTGTGGTGGTAAGCATATCATCAGCTATACCGCCTGCAAGTTTGCCTATAACATTTGCCGATGCAGGTGCAACAAGAACAACATCTGCCTGTTTTGCTATCGCAACGTGTTCAACGCTGTATTGAAAATTTCTGTCAAAAGTATCAATAAGACATTTGTTTGATGTAAGCGACTCAAACGTTATCGGATGTATAAAATTTGCAGCATTTTCTGTCATCATCACATGGACATTGCAGTGCTGTTTTATAAGAAGTCTGGCAAGCTCCGGCATTTTATATGCGGCAATGCTTCCAGTTACGGCAAGTACTGCCGTTTTGCCTTTAAGCATATCAGTTCACCTCAGGTTTAAAGCTCAGTCCTTGCGATGCCAGACTTTATCGCTGCTTCAGCAACAGCCTTTGCAACTGCTTTAGGAATATTTCTGTCAAACGGGTCAGGAAGGATATTATCCGGTGTAAGTTTATCCTCCGGAACACTTGAAGCGATAGCATATGCAGCCGCAAGCTTCATATCTTCATTTATATCTTTAGCTCTTACAGCTAACGCACCCTTGAATACCCCTGGGAAAGCAACAACATTATTTATCTGGTTCGGGAAATCACTTCTTCCGGTACCAACTATAAATGCTCCTGCACTTCTAGCCTTATCGGGCATTATCTCAGGTGTCGGATTTGCCATTGCAAATATTATCGGCTTATCAGCCATTGACTTTACCATTTCTTCGCTTACAAGACCTGGCTTTGATACTCCGATAAACGCATCAGCGCCTTTCATAGCATCTGCAAGAGAACCTCTTATATTATTTTTATTTGTAAGTTTTGCAAGTTCATAATGTGCCGGATTTGTAAATTCATCACCGTCACATATGATACCGTTTATATCGACCATTATTATATTGCCGATACCAAGCGTTATAAATTGCTTTGCAATAGCACAGCCTGCCGCACCTGCACCGTTTATAACAAGAGTCATATCCTTTATCTGTCTGCCTGATACTTTAGCCGCATTTATCATAGCAGCACTTGCAACTATTGCTGTACCATGCTGATCGTCATGGAATACAGGAATATCAACTATCTCTTTAAGGCGCTTTTCTATTTCAAAGCATCTTGGCGCAGATATATCCTCAAGATTTATTCCACCGAAACTTTTTGATATCAAAGCGATAGTCTTTACTATCTCATCAGTATCCTTTGAATCAATACAGATAGGGAAAGCATCAACATCTGCAAATTCCTTGAAAAGAGCGCATTTTCCTTCCATTACCGGCATTGAAGCTTCCGGACCGATATCCCCCAGTCCCAAAACTGCTGTACCGTCTGTTATGACCGCAACAAGATTATGCCTTCTTGTAAGCGCATATGAAAGCTCAGGATCCTTTTGTATCTCAAGACATGGTCTTGCAACACCGGGAGTGTATGCGTGTGAAAGCTGATCACGATCATTTACAGGAGTACGGGAGACTATTTCGATCTTGCCCTTCCATTCCTTATGCTTTAAAAGCGCTGATTCCATTATATCCATTTTAATTCACTATCCTTTATTTTTTATTTGAAAGTTTTATTATTCTGTCAAGATTTTCCTTTGAAGTAGTATACTTGCCCAAATGTGTCGGCACCGAATTATATAATCCGTGGAAATCTGAGCCACCTGTTACTATAAGGTCATACCTCTGTGCTATATCCAAAAGAAGCTTTTGCTGCTCTTCATCTGCTGTATAATGAAAAACCTCAACACCGTCAAGTTTCTTTTCTTCCGCAAGTTCCTCAAGAAGCTCCACATTGTCATAAAGCATAGGATGTGCCATAACAGCAACGCCTCTTGCAGAGTGTATCAGATCGAGTACAAAATGCACATCAGGATACTCTCTTTCAACAAGGCAGGTACCATTTTGAAGATTAAATAATTCATGGTCAAGATCACCGTAAAACTCCAGAGCATATCCATATTCTATAAGCGCTCTCATAATATGCGATTTGAAAATACTCTTGCTTCCGGTACAATGCTTTAATACACTTTCAGAAGTGATAGGATAAAGCTTCATGACCTTTTCGATCATCTCTTTGGAGCAGGCTTTTCTTATCTCACAGCATTTTGAGCAAAGCCCTTCCAGTCTGTCGGGTTTTTTCGGTGCATAACAAAGTATATGTACTTTTTTGTCACGCTTTTTATCCCACGCAGACATTTCTACACCCTGTATTATCTTTACACCATACCTTTGTCCAAGTATTGCTGCTCTTGAAAATGATGATAAAGTATCATGATCGGTTATCGACAAGAAGTCGATATCAAGTCTTTTTGCCTGAAGGATAATATCTTCTATCCCAAGAGAACCATCAGACAATGTTGTATGACA
>CADBQZ010000152.1 GCA_902796865.1 uncultured Ruminococcus sp.
AGCTCCTCGCTCCGGGCGCAGAGGCTATCAAGGCTACTGTTAAGGAAAAAATGGAACTCTTCGGTTCTATCGGCAAAGCTTGATAAAAAGCAAGTCTATACAAAAAACAGTCGGAATATTCCGGCTGTTTTTTGTTTATCGAAAAAAATTCTATTTTTAATTTATATGCAGTAAGGACAGCCTGAAGCTGTCCTTTAGTCTGTCGAAAAACTATAAAACCCCAAATCAAAAGTTTAGGTCAAGCCTTTTCAAAGGCTTGCGGATTCCAAAGGCAGAGCCTTTGGCCGCCCTCCGCAGAGGGCGAGATCCTTAAGCCGTAGGGCGCTCCGCAAGGGGTGAATCTCAAAACAGTCCGGTGGACTATTTTGAGAGAGGGGACGCCCTGCAAGTGAGGGCGTCCCCTGATAAAACTTGAAATTAGACTTTTTCAACAATATTAAGGACAGCCTGAAGCTGTCCTTTTAATATGTTATTTAGTTCCGAATATTCTGTCGCCTGCATCGCCCAGACCGGGGATAATGTATTTGTTTTCATTAAGTCCCTTATCTTTTGCACCGCAGTATATATCTACATCCGGGTGTGCTGTCATGAGCTTTTCAAGGCCTTCCGGTGAAGCGATTATACACATGAACTTTATGTTCTGTACGCCCATTTCCTTTATCTTTGATATTGCATGAACAGCAGTAGAACCTGTTGCGAGCATTGGATCAACTACTATAACATCTCTTTCAGCTATGTCCTCCGGAAGCTTGCAGTAATACTGAACGGCATTGTGTTCATCATCTCTGAAAATGCCTATATGACCTATTTTCGCAGCAGGTACAAGACTTGTAACACCTTCGATCATTCCAAGACCTGCTCTTAATATCGGTACAAATGCAAGCTTTCTGCCTGAAATAATTTTTGTTTTTGCCATAGCGAGAGGCGTTGCTATCTCGACCTCTTTGAGCGGAGGATCTCTTGTAGCCTCATAGCACATAAGCATTGCTGTTTCAGATGTAAGCTCACGGAATTCCTTTACTCCTGTTGTTTTATCTCTCAGCAATGATATTTTATGCTGAACCAGCGGATGCTCCATCATATGAAGTCCTGCCATATTTATCACTCCTTTTAAATTATGCTTTTTTCCATATCAGTTATAAGATCGACTCTTCTCTGATGACGGCCGCCTTCAAATTCTGTATTAAGGAAAATATCAACTATCTCTATTGCAAGTCCCGAACCGATAGTTCTAGCTCCCATACAGAGAATATTTGCATCATTATGAAGACGTGTATATTTTGCGGAATACTCTTCCGAGCATAATGCCGCACGGATACCTTTTATTTTATTTGCGGCGATAGACATACCTATTCCGGTGCCGCATATAAGGATACCTTTTTCGCAGGTGCCGCCGGTAACTTCCCTTGCGACCATTTCTGCTATTGCAGGATAATCGGTAGGCTCTCCGTTGCAGCCAATATCAATTATCTGATAGCCTTTTTGTGAAAGATGACCGATAATATCACTTTTAAGATCATAACCTGCGTGGTCACAGCCAATAGCAATCATTTTTTTAAGCTCCATTCTGCATATATAATATAGTTTAAGGCAGTATAACCAAAGGATATATATCACACAGCTGCCATTCCTGTGCGTTGTCCTATTTTGATTATATCACATTTTAAAAGTAAAATCAACCTGTTGCAGCATTGTTTTTTTCAATGAGATCTTTTTCTGCTTTTACAAGCTGAAGATAACTTGCGTTCAAAGTCATATGATCCGAAGGCTCACTTTTAAGTGCCGCCAGTATCACGCCCGAAGCGTTCTGAAGCCTGAGATGCACTGGTGAAAGCATAAACTTATCAACATTTTCAGCCGTAAGGTGTTCAAAGATCTTTTCCGCTCCGTCTCCTGTAAGTGTTACGCTTCCGTCTATATCCATAAGTTTCTGTTCCAGCTCTGCTTCGGAAATAAGTCTTTCGCTCATGATCTCACGATGCTCGCCGTTTTCCATATAATATACCGCCGAATATACAAGATCCTTACGTGCAGTCATAACGGGACATACATAGCCTGATGCTCCGCAGCCAAAGCTCATGCCCAGAAGAGACGATATGCCAAAGCATGGGATACCAAGCGCAAACGACATAGCCTTTACTGCCGCAATGCCTATCCTTATGCCTGTATATGAGCCGGGACCTTTTGAGACAGCTATTGATGTCAATTGGGAAAGCTCTCTGCCGCAGTCGTACATTAATCGTTTTACTGTGGGGAGTATCACCTGAGACTGTGTCTTTACGGTGTATATGCTTGTCTGTCCAAGCATTATGCCGTCTTCATAAAGTGCAGCAGATGCAGTCTTTCCCGAGGTTTCAAGCCCTAGTATCAGCAAAATCTTTCGTCCCCCTTTATTGTTATGAGCCGTGTTTCATCATCAACACGCTTTATATCTATATAAATAGTATCGTCCGGAAGCTCATCTGATATATTTTCAGACCATTCGACAGCAAATACGCTTTCTTCCAGCGGATAATCATAAAAACCTGTTGTTTCAAGAGCTTCTGCCCCCATGATCCTGTACATATCGAAATGATAAAGCGTCAAGTCCTCGCCCCTGTATTCGTTTACTATCGAAAATGTCGGCGAACATACACTGTCTTCAAGCCCGAGACCGAGCGCAAGACCTCTTGTAAATGTGGTCTTTCCGGCACCCAGTCCGCCTGTATAAGCGATAACATCACCTTTTTTCAGAAGCTTCCCTATCTTTTCAGCAAATCGTATAGTCTGTTCCGTATTTTTCGATTCAAATTTCATTTCCATCAGAAAAGTCCTGTTATATTTCCGTCCTTGTCACAGTCGATATTCAGTGCAGCAGGCTTTTTAGGAAGTCCCGGCATTGTAAGTATACTTCCGGTAAGTGCAACTACAAAGCCTGCTCCTGCTGAAAGCTTTAATTCTCTTACTGTGATATTGAAGTTTTCGGGCTTTCCAAGCTTTGAAGGATCGTCAGAAAGAGAGTACTGTGTTTTTGCAACACATACAGGTATATCTGCAAA
>CADBQZ010000153.1 GCA_902796865.1 uncultured Ruminococcus sp.
AGATGGGTTTATTCTGAGAAAAACAGAATTTTTTTCTGCGGAAAGCAGATTTTATTTATATTATTCCCTTTAATTATATATTATACGAAGGAACGGTAGCAATAGTTTTCTAATTCATAGTTACAAGATAAGGAGTTGATATGTATGTTCTGTCCAAAGTGTGGTAATCAAAATCCTGATGAAGCAACATTCTGCGTTAAGTGCGGTGCTTCTATGGCGCAAAAGACACAATCAGCAGCTCAGACATCGAATAATGTACAAAGCCAAAGTAATAATGCAAAAAATGATTTGATAGACATTTTTTCAAGTGACGATCAAACAGAAGCTGCATATGCTGGCGTATCAGAATACGGCAGATATACTAAAGGCGCAAGGACTATGCGTTTAGTGGTAGGCATTATAGCGATAGTTTTACAGCTATTCATCGTCTTACAATCATGCGGTGCAGGATTTGTTAACAGTATTCTCGCTCCGAAAACTGCCGCCGGCTCAGCAGGACTTGTAATGAGTCTTTCCATGCTAACAGCAGGAATAATTTCTATAGCGGCAAGAAAAACTCAAGGCGGTACTATAACTGCAGCTGTATTCTTTATGTTCGGAGCAGTTATCTGTAAGATAGATGTGGGACTGTTCAAAGACCTTATTGTGTGGTCCTATGTTTCTTTGATTTTTGCTGTACTACTGATAATAAGCCTTGCGATGAAAGAAGATACTTCATATGACCGTAACTATACTGATGCTATTATTTTGGGCGTAGCTGCGGGAGCTGTGCTTATAGGTATGATAGCTTATGATACTACTCATAAAGATACGGACGGTTCGGCAGTTAAGGCTCAAATCGAAAGTGGTCTTAATGAGATGAGGGAAGGTGTGAAAAAAGCTTTTTCCTATGAGCCTGATGATTCTTACGAAGCAACTGAGACTACTACAGTTTCATATAATTATTATAACTACGGTTATGACTATGATTACGATAATTATTATGCTGAAACAGAGGAAACAGTTATCGCTACCGAAACAGCTACTGATGCTCCTAAGCAAGTAAACAAGCCAAAGCAACAGGAATATCAGAGTATAGGCTATGGTGCCGTAGATGTTACATCGGCGGGGCTGTATTTAAGGCACGTTTGTGATCTTGATGCAGAATGGATAATTCTTGTTCCCGATGAAACGATACTCGAATTGTACGATTGTGGTGATTCTGATTGGTATTACACGGAATATGATGGCGAAAAAGGATATGTATATGCAGATTATGTCCGATACATCGGAAAAGACAGTCGTAAAATTGATAAACCTGAAATACGATCATTCGACTATCCGTATCGGAAGGGTGAAATCAATTGCAAAAGTGATATTGTTCCCGGATATTCAACAAGTTATATAGTTGATGGTGGTGGAATGTCTAAGGAATGTGAAAGTCTTGGGGATACATGGCATGTCACTGCACAAAACTACTGTTGTACAAAAGGAACGGTATGGTATGAGCTTTGGGATACCGATGACGGAGATTATTACGGATGGGTAGATTCAGAACATATAAAGTTCTATTGGTAATGTTAAGAATATCGGCTTTGCACGCAGTGACTTTTTATCATAGAAAAATATAATAATCGAGGAGTGAGACTATGTTCTGTCCTAAATGCGGGCACGAAAATGATAATAATAACGGCTTCTGCATGAACTGCGGAGCAAAATTCAATATTGACGAGGCTATGCGCTCTGAATTGGAAGCACAGGAGCGAAACGGCAGTATGCCCGAACCAAAGAGAGATATATTTGCCGAAATAAAAGGTTGGATAAGCGAAAACAAAAAGAAGTTTATCATACTCACTTCTACTATAGGCGGAGCGATAGTTCTGACGGGTACGTTCCTTGTACTGTTCTTTACTCATGTGATATGTTTTCATGATTGGCAGGATGCGACTTGTACCGAGCCTAAGACTTGTTCTATATGCCATAGGACAGAGGGTGAACCGTTGGGGCATAATATGTCCGTTGCAACGTGTACGGAAGATGCTAAGTGTAAACGTTGCGGATATATAGCCGAAAAAGCACTTGGGCATAAGCCCAATAAAGGCAGTTGTACCGAGAACAGCGTTTGTACTGTCTGTGGAGCAGTAGTTGAAAAAGCTAAGGGTCACAAGTGGAAAGATGCCGATTGTGAAAATCCCAAGACTTGCGAGATCTGCGGAGAAACCGAGGGCGAACCCACAGGGCACAAGTGGAAGGACGCTACCTGTACCGAACCCGAAACCTGTGAAGTATGCGGAAAGACCAAAGGCGATTCGTTAGGTCATGATTGGCTCGATGCTACATATTCAGCACCTATGACCTGTGACAGATGCGGAAAAACTAAAGGCGAGAAGCTTGAATTGCCTGATATTTCGGGTTATTGGGCACAGGAAAATCTTAAAGACTATAATCATGTGTATAGAATGTATATAACCGATAACGGAAATGGTTCTTATAGTATCGAAGTTCAATTGGTTAGTGGAGCATCTAATATTGACGTGTATAATTTTGACGGAAACTTGGACGATGATGGTGTTATATATTATTACGACGGTACACTTGTTGATAGAAAAATTATAGGTAGTGGATTTACCGATTCGTTTAGTCGATATGTTAGCGGTTCTATAGAAATATATGATAATTGCTTGTATTGGAAATGTGACTTCTTTACGTCAGATTATGAAGTTAAATTTATACGAACAAATTATTTGCCATTTGTCCCTCCACGATGATTTTTAATATGTAGGTATTTATTATTGAGGGGTAGGATAGCCATATTAATAATAAGTAATCAAAATCAAGGAGTTGATATTTATGATCTGTAAAAAATGTGGATACAATAACAGCGATGATAATGCTTTCTGCATGAGATGCGGAAGCACCATATCACAGAATAACCCAAGCAGAAAAAAGTTCTGTCCTAAGTGCGGTAACGAGAACAAAGCGGAAGCGGCGTTCTGCGTCAAGTGCGGTGCTTCCATGGCACAGAAAAGTCATAGTGTGCAAAGTCAGGCGGCACCTGTTTATCAGCAGCCTGCATATCAGCCACCGCATCAACAGCAGAGCTATTCGAGCAGCAATAGTTACAGCGATGGTTATTCAAGATTGAACGAAGGCATAAATCCGTGGATATTGAGAGGATTGTTCGTGCTGCCGATACTTACGTTATTTTTGGCTTTCTTCGACTTTAAGTATTTAACTATAGGCGGTTTTGATTTGATATTTGGCGATAATGTTATTGATAAAGCTAACAGTGTGTTTGGTTCTGGAAGCTCACCACTGGAAGGTTATAGGGCTACTATGCTTATAACATTAATTTCTATGATCGTAGGAGTATGCTATCCGAATATAGTTACGCCTATCATATCATTACTTGCATATTTATTTCTGTTGCTATTGTTAGCGACTGGAGATGCATTACAGGCCTTCGATATTGGTTTCTATCTCGGCTTGTTGGCAAATCTGATAATGGTAGGAGTAATGGCTTACAATATCTATATGAAAAGACAAAATGGATACACAAGAGAACAACAAAGCAGAGACTGGTAACATAAAAATCATATCGGAGGGACAAAAAGTGAAATGTCAAAAATGTGGATATAATAATGACAATGATAATATATTCTGCATGAGCTGCGGAACTAAGCTGATAAAACCGGTGAGTGGTGTGAAATGCCCTGACTGCGGTCGAATTAATGATAAAGAGAATGCTTTTTGCATGGGCTGTGGTAAGCCCTTGACAAGTAATGCGGCAATACATATTTCTGTAAGCGTGGACAGCGTAGCTTGTCCAAAATGCGGATACATAAATGACAAGGACAATTATTTCTGCATGAGTTGCGGCGAAAAGCTTCCAAACGCTTCAACTAAACGTTTTGAGGGAATGAATATAATAGCTACTATGGAGAATATCCCGTCACTGTTAAAGCGTGTGGATTCGTTCCTTGCAGATCAGGATTGGGTAGCAGCCGATTATTACTGCGAAAGGATACTTGATTTTGAGCCTGAAAATGCAAAGGCTTATTTTGGGAAGCTTATGTCGGAGCTGAAAGTTACTGAGCAGGAAAAGCTTAAAGATCAGGCAGAACCGTTTGACGACAGCAAAAACTACAAGAAAGTAATGCAATATGCCGATAATGATTTAAAAGAAAAGCTGACGGGATATATTTCTTTTATAAACGAAAGAAATGAAAAAAATGAAAAAAAACGTCTTGAAAAGCTTTATCAGAAAGCTGTAAAGGCAATGAATTCGGCTGCATCTGCCAATGATTACAGAAATGTCAAAAAACAGTTTCAGCAGATAACTGAATATAAAGATTCGGCAGATAAAGCCGAGCAATGTGAAGAAAAGGCATTGGAGTTACTTTATAATTATGCATTAAAAAAAATGAATGAAGCTAATTCGGAAACCGATTACAAGTGCGCAAAATCAAAGTTTGAAGCTGTTATAGATTATAAAGATTCAAGGAAAAAAATCATGGAGTGCGAGCAGAAAGCTAAAGAGTATAAAGAGTATTCTGAAAAAGAAAAAGCATATCAAAAAGCGATGGCTATTATGAATTTGGATGGTCTATCTGGTCTATCTGATGATGAAATTTGGGATGGTCTATCTGGTCTATCTGATGATGAAATTAATGATATAATAGGTATTTTTAGCTCAATTATAGACTACAAGGATTCTAAAGAGCAAATGGAAAGAATACAGAGATTAAAGCAGAAAAAGGATGAGAAAATTGCTATGATTTTCCCACTTGTAATTGTAATTATAGGCTCGTTCATTTTCCTTATTTTTTTGCTTTCAAGATGAATATATTCAACCATTGGAGGATTGCGTACCATCAAAAATGTTACGCAATAAAAACAAATAAAGTAATACACAGGTAAGGAAAGCCCTTACCTGTGCGTTTTTTCGTGTATTACAGTTGTGATGAAACACGACTATAGAATGCTATTCCGAGAGACAGGAGAAATGTATGTTTTAACCAATAGACCTTGATAATCTTACCCCAGAGGAAGATGCAATAATAAATGCAGATGAATCCTTCATAATGTCCCCAAAGGTGGATTTTGCGTTTAAAGAGTTGATGCGTAATGATAAAGTAAGAAAAGGCTTTCTAAGCATAGTATAGAAGAAAGCCGTTCAGATTGATATGGCTAATGGTATGATAAAGAATATGCAGAAGGTTATGTCAAGGGTCGTGCAGAGGTGGAATACCTCGCTACTATCGTTGCCATTCGTACAGCAACCGTACAGCAACGCAGAAGAAAAATTTACGAAAAAATCAAGTGAATAATCTGCAAAGTCAAGAAAAAACGGCGTAAATACGTACTCTATGACACTACATGATATTAGATGAAATATGCCATTCAATCCTCATAACCCGAATGCCGCCCCGACAAATCCAGCCGCCGCAACCACAAGCATGATGCTTGACCCATTTCGTTCCCCACTTTGTGTGGGACTTTTTCTTTTAGACTCAACAAGCAGCCTGACATCTATTTCATAGTCATTAGGCGATCAGAACCTCGTAGATTGCGTATCTGCGAGGTTTTTACTATATTTGTGGAACCGAAATAACGAGGTTGAGACTGGTTGCTGTTCGTCGGCATTCCCGTCGGCAATGAATAAATGCCGACGGATTTGCCGACGGGACTGGAAGAGGTCTTGGGGCTGTGGATATAATTTGAATACATTATAAAGGTCTATTACCTGTGAGTGGGTAATAGACCATTTTTGCACTTTCGTGTGATTTATAAGACCTATTAGGCTTTCGTAAAGTCGATGATAGTATTCAAAAACTAATCCGGCTGATCAAAAAATCAAAGATACGTTGCTTTGGGAATGACAACGTTTTTCTTCTGTGGTGCAGAAGAAGCTTTAGAAATCTGAACAGCACTGCACTTGATATTATGCCCATATTCGATTTGTTCTACGAATATCATTTGACAAATTATATATAATCTGTTATAATCTATATGATATATCATATCAAATCATAATAAAAAAGAAGGAGCCGTATCATGAATCTGCTGCATATGAAATACGCTCTTGTAATAGCCGAAACCATGTCTATAAACAAGGCAGCGGATGAACTTATTGTAGGTCCACCCGCACTAAGCCGGGCGGTCAAAGAACTGGAAAGCAATCTGGGGGGTAACACTATTTGAAAGAAGCCCTAAGGGTATGTTTCTCACACCTGACGGAGAGTTGTTTATACAATACGCCAAAAGGATACTAAAACAGGTAGATGCGGTTGAGTCTATTTTCAAAGAAGGTACTACCGTAAAAAAGCAGTTCTCTATCTCTGTCCCAAGAGCCAGTTATGTGTCATATGCATTTCCCGAATTTTCAAAACGCATCGAACGTAATTCTGAAACTGAGATATTCTATAGAGAAACAAACGACTACAGGGTGATAAACAATATCCTTAAAGAAGACTACAAGCTAGGCATACTTCGCTACAGCGAACAGCATGACAGCTATTACAAATCTATGATGAAGAAAAAGGGGCTTGTGGGCGAACTTGTTACCGAGTTTTCATATGTACTCATAATGAGTAAGGAAAGCCCTCTTACTAAAAAGGATAATATCACATTTAATGACCTAAATGGCTATATTGAGATAGCTCATGCAGACCCATATGTACCGTCGCTTCCTTTTTCGGAAGTGAAGAAGGATGAACTTTCAGATCATAAGGGATGCCGTGTATTTGTCTTTGAGAGAGCAAGCCAGTTTGAACTGTTATCCAAAAATCCCGAATCATATATGTGGGTATCCTCGATACCGGATGACCTTCTGGAACGTTACGGTCTTGTACAGATAGTCTGTCAGGACAATAAAAAGCGTTATAAGGATATTCTGATACACAAAGAGGACTATTCGCTTTCCGAACTTGATAATATATTCGTGGAAGAACTTATAAAAGCAAAAAGGAAAGTATTTTCAGATAATTAACAGATCCGGCAGCCGCCTTAGTGCGGCTGCTTTTTTTGCTGTCACGATCAATATAAATAACGAAATATAAGAAACCAAGGCTCAAAAAATATCACAACTGACTATGGCATTAAATGCAATACGCAGTTGAAAAAGTGGCAATTCCCAAACGGTAAAAAGTTTGTTATAATATTAACAAAGTCAGGCAAAACTAATAAACAGTACGCCTTAGGTCACATAGTTATATTATTTCAGGAGGTAAATCATGGGAACTGAAAAAAGAACAATAGTAGACAGCGTTGAAGCGCTTGAAGCCACTCTTGAAAGGGTAAAAGCAGCACAGAAGGTGTTTGCTTCATACACACAGGAACAGGTAGACAGTATCTTCAAGGCAGCAGCAGTTGCTGCAAACAAGGCTCGTATACCGCTTGCGAAAATGGCAGTTGAGGAAACTGGCATGGGTATTGTTGAAGATAAAGTTATCAAGAACAACTACGCCGCCGAATACATATACAACGCTTACAAGGACACCAAGACCTGCGGAGTGATTGAAGAAGACAAGTCATGCGGCATAAAGAAGGTCGCAGAACCTATCGGTGTTATCGCTGCGGTAATACCCACTACAAACCCAACATCTACCGCAATTTTCAAAACGCTTATAGCTCTCA
>CADBQZ010000154.1 GCA_902796865.1 uncultured Ruminococcus sp.
AAGTTCATCAAGAAGCTTTACACAGTCATCATATTCGATATCAAGCCTGCTGCTGTCTAACGTAACTGTATACCTTGTCGGATAATAATATGAATCCCGGACAGTCTGAGACTGTTCTGTTTCTTCGGAAGAATACAAAGAATTATGATCGACTATCCTTCCGACAGCATCTTCCGGTATATCTCCCGAAATAGTTATTGCTGAATATATCTTATCAATATCACAGTTTTCGAGCCCTGCCGAAGCTGCCGCTTTTTCTATTTCACTTTTCTGTCTTAACTCGTCAATATCAAGCTTATTTCCCGAAGGGTCTTTCCCCTGTTCTATCCCGTCAAAGCTCAGTTCTATAACTTCTCTGACCTGCCTATGAGAAAGTCTTGTAAATAATACAGCGCCAGATATTACCAAAGCCGCCGTAAGCGATAATATAAGCCATATGATAAAGCTTTTTTTTATACGCTTCAGTATATCCCGGAAAGCTATAAAACTTTTTTTACTATCCTTTTGCATTTTTACCTCCGAATCATGGTTTTATATTTAATGTCAAAATACATTTATCGTCTAATATAATTATCCGCTATATGAAATTTTATCACAATATCTTCTTTATGTCAATCGGCATTATAAAAAGCCTCAAAGCATAAGATATGCTGTCTGAAATTACCTTGATTTTCCGGTCGCAAAATGAAGATTTCTGCATAAAATAAATCAAGGCAGTCTTTAAGCTTTGAAGCGGTCTTATGGCGGTGGCATCCGATGTCTTTAAAAAAGCCGTCATAAGAGAAAGCTTTTCCTGCCTTAATATAAATAAAAACTGCGGTATGCTTCACCGCAGTTTTTTTCATATCAAATCTTTTTCATATCTTCATATTTTTTCTTTGTCGCAAGTCCGCCTCTTATATGACGCTCGCTTTTATTCTTTTCCAGTATCTTTTTCACCTCAGCATAAAGCTGCGGCTGTATTTTCGGAAGCTTTTCGCTCACGTCCTTATGCACTGTACTTTTACTTATCCCGAATCTCTTTGCTGCTGCTCTTACAGTAGCATTATTCTCTGATATGTATCGTCCCAGCATAACTGCTCTGTCTCCGGGCTCGCTTTTCAATCAACTCACTCCAATGCTTTTTTGTAGATTATATGCTAAAGCATTGGAATTTATACTGTTTTATAAGTTTTTTACGCTTCCGTGATCTTTCAGCAGTAGCCTATAAGCTTCTCAAATGATGATATATCAACGGGCTTTGAATAATAATATCCCTGAGCAGTGTGACAGCCGCTCTCCAAAAGGAAATCTGCCTGCTGCTTTGTCTCAACGCCCTCGGCAACTATATCAAGACCTATGTCATTTGAAAGGCTTATCGTATGCCTTATTATCTTCTTGCCCTTCTCAGTCATCATGGTCTCATTTAAAAACTTTCTGTCGATCTTAAGTACATCAAACGGCGTATTCTTGAGCATATTAAGCGACGAGAATCCCGATCCGAAATCGTCCATCAAAAGCGTATAGCCCTCAGATTTTAATTCCGAAAGCACCTTTATAAGACTTATCTGATCGTCATAATATACAGTCTCTGTTATTTCAAGCTCAAGATTTTTCTTTTCGATACCGTATTTTTCCACAAGATCGTTCAGCGTCTGCATAGTATAAGGATTGCTCACATTTACTCTTGAAACATTTACCGACAAAGGTATCGGTTCATATCCCATATCATGCCATCTTTTTATAGTTTTGCAGGCTTGCTCCCATATGTATGTATCAAGCTTTATAACAAAACCGTTTCTTTCAAAAAGCGGTATGAATGTGTCCGGAGTTATGAAGCCTTTATATGGATGGTTCCAGCGGACAAGAGCTTCTGCGCCAACTATCCTGCTTTCGGAAATATCATATTTCGGCTGGAGAAACATTTCAAACTGTCCGGAAGAAAGAGCCTTCTCCATCTCATTTTCAATATTTATATCTTCTATGATACGCTCACGCATACCGTCGCTGTAAAATGCAGCATTGTTAAGATGATGACCTTTTACAGACTCTTTTGCTATATTTGCACAATCGCATATAACTCTCGCCGACACAGCTTTTCTCTCAGACTTATAGATGCCAAATGTATACTTTAGCGGTATATGCCTGTACATAGAGATACCTTGTTTTATCTTTTCGATAAATCCTAGTATCTCCAGATCAATATCCGTATCTACAAATACAGCAAAACTGTCATTTGCAAAATAAGTTATCAACGCATCTTTGAATATTTCTAACTTTTTAAGCTTGAATGCGATATACCTAAGCACCTTATCCGAAAAATCCGCACCGTAAAGCTGACTTATATAATTGAACCCGGAAACGCCTATCATTATCAAAGAGAATCTCTTATCCAGCTCGTTTCTAAGTATATCATCTATATTATGGTAAAAGCAGTCGTTGCCCAAAAGTCCCGTAAGTTTATCATTTTCCTTATCTTCACACGGCGGAACTGTTTTCTTTTCGCAATCCTTTGCTGAACCCACTATATCAGTAAGCTCACCATCGTCATTGTATACACCATAAAAATAAGCTTCAAAACGTACATATTCTCCGTTATCATTCTTAACATTTATACTGGCAAATGTCGCTTTTATGACCCTGAGCTTCTCAGGGACAGATAATACTATATTCTTATCTTTTTCATCTATAATATCAGAATTTATAAATTCATCAAGGCTTATACAAAAATCAGCTGCAAACAAAAGATTGTTACTAAGATTTGATGTTATTGTAACAGTCTTTTTAATAAGACTGCATTCAAACACCAGGATATCAGCATGATTTACAACAGAATCATATTTTTTCAGTGTCGTTTCCAGTTTGTGACGCAGATCCTCTTCATTATCATTCTCTGTGACGCAGCTGTCATAGTTTTTCATATACTCACCCCGTTTCAAATAATGGAGTATTGTGCTAAACATTACTCCAAGGCAATGCCGGGCAAGGATCGCCTTAATTATTATAATACTATATTTTCTTAAAAAAGTCAACAGGTTTCGAGGTAAGTATAAGTATCCGATTTCAACAAAATAATCGCTGTGATTTATCTCTTTCTTTTTTTGTGAAACTGTGATATAATAATAATCAGATGCAGTGTGAACTGCTATTTGCGCTGATGTTTTTATTTAATCACAAACGAAGGGGATCTTTATGAAAAAATTCAATCAGGACTTTACAATTGAAAAAGACGATTTTTTAAACATGGGAAATGTTTCAGACAAGGTACGTACAATACTCCATGAAATGGAATTCCCGTCGGAACTTATAAGGCGTGTATCGACCGTTTTATATCAGGGTGAGATAAATATGCTTATCCATGCAGGCGGCGGAAAGATAAACCTGGATATATCCGAAGGCGTTATAACCATGACACTTTCTGATAAAGGCCCCGGTATTGAAAATATCGAAGAAGCAATGAAGGAAGGATATTCGACTGCCGGAACAAAGGCAAAAGCCAGAGGCTTCGGTGAAGGCATGGGACTTTCTAGCATGAAAAAATTCAGCGACGAAATGTACATTTACTCTAAGCCCGGTGAAGGAACGACTGTCATTATGAAAGTATTCTTCTGAATCAACAACTTTATACTGTTTTTTATTTTAATATATATAAAGTGAACGGCAGAAATTATCCGCCGTTCACTTTTATTATTTAATGACAAGTTCCTGTCCGTCAAAGTCTATTTCAAAAACTGTTCCGGGAGCTGTATCCTCCGAGATCATCTTTCTTGCTATAAGCGTTTCTGCCTTTCTCTGTAAAAATCTTCTGAGCGGTCTTGCACCATAATTCGGATCATAACCCTGATCTACTATATAGTTCTTTGCGGCATCAGTAAATCTTACATCAAGCTGATTTCCGGAAAGTCTCTTTTTGAGATCGTTCGTCATAAGATCAACGATACTGTATATTTCTTTCTTAGTAAGAGGCTTATAGAATACTATCTCATCAAGACGATTCAGAAATTCTGGTCTGAACTGCTGTTTTAGGAGCGCTTCGACCTTTTCTCTTGCATCACTGCTTATCTCGCCGCTCTCGTTTATGCCGTCTAATATATACGGAGAACCAAGATTCGATGTAAGTATTATTATAGTGTTTTTGAAATCTACAGTTCTTCCCTGTGAATCTGTTATGCGTCCGTCATCAAGCACCTGCAAAAGTATATTGAACACGTCAGGATGAGCCTTTTCGACCTCATCAAGAAGTATGACTGAATAAGGCTTTCTTCTTACCGCTTCGGTAAGCTGCCCACCCTCTTCATATCCAACATATCCGGGAGGCGCTCCTATAAGACGGCTGACGCTGAATTTCTCCATATATTCACTCATG
>CADBQZ010000155.1 GCA_902796865.1 uncultured Ruminococcus sp.
GCCGCTCTGTCAGCAGCTTCCTTCGGACATTCAACGATAAGTTCATCGTGCACCTGTAATATAAGCTTTGCTTCGGGAACTTCTCTTTTTAGCCTGTCATATACCTTGACCATAGCGATCTTTATTATATCCGCAGCACTTCCCTGTATCGGCGTATTCATAGCTATTCTTTTTCCCTGAGCCTGCATCATCTTGTTTGATGCTGTAAGCTCCGGGATATATCTTCTTCTTCCGTACATTGTCGATACATAGCCTGTTTTTCTTGCATTATCCACCGTATCGTCCATAAATTTCTTTATATTTGGAAATTGTTTAAAATAATTTTCTATATATTTCTTCGCTTCGTATACCGACACACCTATATCTTTTGAAAGCGAAAAAGCGCCTATCCCATAGATTATACCAAAATTTACTGCCTTAGCGGCGCTTCTCATCTGCGGAGTGACCATTTCCTGCGGCATACCGAACACCTGCGCCGCAGTAGATGCGTGTATATCCGCACCGCTTTTGAATCCTTCGGTCATGACCGGATCACTGCATATATGAGCAACTATACGAAGTTCTATCTGACTGTAATCGGCATCGAGCAGCACATTTCCTTCTTCTGCCGTGAAAAATTTTCTCATTTCCCGTCCAAGTTCAGTTCTTACCGGTATATTCTGTAAATTAGGCTCAGTCGAAGATATTCTTCCCGTCCTTGTTTCGGTCTGTTTAAAAAAGCTGTGTATGCGTCCGTCGTCTGATATAGTTTTCAACAGCCCCTCAACATACGTTGAATCAAGCTTTGTAAGCTGTCTGTAACGCAGGATAAGTCCCACAACAGGGTAATCGTCCTTGAATTCTTCAAGAACTTCTGCGCTTGTAGAAAAACCGGTCTTTGTTTTCTTTTTAAGAGGAACACCTATAGCCGGAAGTATCTCTGAAAGCTGTTTCGGAGAAGAAATATTGAATTCTTTTCCGCAAAGCTCATATATCTCCGACTGAACTTTCTCTATCTCCTCTTTCAGCATAGAGCCGAACGCTTTTACACCGTCCGCATCTGCTTTGACACCGATATACTCCATTGATGCAAGAACTTCTGTAAGCGGCTGTTCCACCTCATAAAGTATAAACCCTAGCTCCTGCGCTTCAATTTCGTTAAATAATTTTTCATGCAATGCCGCAAGACTCACTATATCCGCATTTTCACCGTATCCACTCTGATACGCCGTCTTGTATTTAGTACAAAGATTTTCTATAGTATATTCCTTTGCCGACGGATCGAGCAGATATGCTGCCATCTCACAGTCAAAACTGCATCTTTTTATTTCCAGATCATTTTTAAGCAATGTCTTGTAGAAACTCTTAGCACCAAAGGTCACTATCCTGTTTCCAAGCTCTGCTATTTCCGGAAGAAGCGCCATTCCTTCCGGACGGTAAACTATAAGCTTATTTTCATTTTCTTTAACACAAAGGTACATATTTTCGTCTTCTATAAGAAAAAACACCTTTTGTGCATCCAGTATCTGAGCCGGGATACTTTCATGAAGCTCTTTTATTTCCGCTTCTAAAGGCTTTTCTTCCTGTTCACTTTCAAATGTTATAGTCTGCTGAACAGGCGAAAGCTTGAGCTTGTCTAAAAGTTTGAACATTTCAAGTTCACTCAGCAATGCACTAAGCTTTTCATTGTCGGCTTTTTCCTCGTTAACCCCTGTATCTATAGGCGCATCGAGAACTATCGTTGCGAGCCATTTACTCTGTTCTGCATCAGCTTTTCCGTTTAAAAGTTTTGAATAAACTCCCTTTGTAAGTCCTGCATTGTCTATATTGTCATATAAAGCCTCTATAGTGCCCCACTTTTCGATTAGCGCAGAAGCGGTCTTCTGTCCTATACCCTTAACTCCAGATATATTATCAGAGCTGTCTCCCATAAGAGCCTTCAGGTCTATAAGATGTATCGGTTCAAAACCGTATTCTTCTTTAAATCTCTCCGGAGTATAACTTACTGTTCCTTTAGTGCCTGCAAGCCGTACCGTTACCTTATCATTGACAAGCTGCAAGCTGTCCCTGTCTCCGGTAAGGATAAAACATTCATCTCCGCTGTCGAAACATTTTTTTGAAAGTGTGCCCAAAATATCGTCGGCTTCAAAGCCTTCACATTCGATTATCTTTATACCCATTAATTTAAGTATTTTCTTTATAAGAGGCATCTGCTGTGCAAGTTCTTCCGGCATTCCCTTTCTGTTGGCCTTGTAAGAACCGACCGCCTTATGGCGGAACGTAGGCGCTTTTAGATCGAAAGCAACTATAACACTATCCGGTTTCACCTCATCATGATTTTTAAAATATATATTCATAAATCCAAGCAAAGCATTTGTGTGTACTCCGTTTGCGTTTGTAAGGTCACGTATACCATAAAACGCTCTGTTCATAATGCTGTTGCCGTCAATAGCGAGTAATCTCATAATAATTCTCCTAAAAAAGATATAGTACTATATCCTATTATAACAGATTTTTATTAAAAAGGCTATGGTTTCAAAAAAATAATTACAGATTTTCTCATATCATCATAAGATTATTTTTAATTATTCGTCAGATAATATCATAAGAGAAATTTTAATATTAAAAGGAGAAAAAGAAATGTTGAGAAAAACAGGAAAAAGCACATATATACTCGAAAACACGCCATCTATAACAGGCTATTATTCGACCGTCGGCAGCAAAGAAGGAAAAGGTCCTCTCGGAAGCTGTTTTGATACAGTCGAAGACGACAGCCATTTCGGAATGGAAACATGGGAACAGGCAGAAAGCGAGATGCTGCGCCGGACAGTCGAAGGAGCTATAAAAAGCTCAGGTCTTGATAAAAGCGCCGTCAGCTGTATATTTTCAGGTGATCTTATCAACCAATGCCTTTGTACCAACTATGGACTGCGTGACATCAAGATACCATTTCTCGGTATCTACGGTGCCTGTTCAACAATGGCAGAAGGACTGCTTCTTGCATCGGTCTTCTGTGAAAGTTCAAATGAGAACTTTGCAGCAGCGACCTGTTCACATTTTTCAACAGCCGAACGGCAGTTCCGTCTTCCGCTTTCCTACGGCGGACAGCGTACTCCGAGCGCCCAGTGGACCTGTACCGCATCGGGAGCCGCTGTTATTTCCCCCAAAGGAGCGCCGCCCTATATCAGCTCAGTTACTATAGGCGAAATAACCGATCTTGGCATAAAAGATGCAAGCAATATGGGAGCTGCAATGGCTCCGGCTGCTGCCATGACAATAAAGAGCTATCTCGAAAGTACAAACAGCTCTCCGGATCAATTTGATGTAATAGTAACAGGAGATCTGGGACTTGTCGGAAGCAAGCTTCTGTATGAGCTTCTCGAAAAAGACGGTATAGACATTACCCGTAACCACAAAGACTGCGGCTCTATGATATTCGATATAGAAAAGCAGGATGTTCACGCAGGTGGTTCAGGGTGCGGCTGTTCGGCAAGCGTTCTCTGCGCTTATTTTCTTCCGAGAGTAAAAAGCGGCGAAATAAAGGATATGCTTTTTATCGCAACAGGAGCGCTCATGTCGCCTGCTGCTTCACAGCAGGGTGAGACTATACCGGCGATAGCACATCTTATCCGCATAAGCAATAATGTGTAAAAAGGAGAAACATCATGATCTATCTATGGGCATTTTTAACGGGCGGACTGCTCTGCGGTATAGGGCAGCTGCTCATCGACCACACAAAGCTGACACCTGCAAGGATACTTACGGCGTATGTAGTGTCCGGAGTCATACTTTCGGCAGCAGGCATTTACAGCCATATAAAAGACTTTGCAGGAGCCGGTGCATCAGTGCCGCTCACAGGATTCGGTCATCTTCTTGCCGAAGGAGTCCGCAAAGCTGTATCCGAAGACGGAGCATACGGCATATTAACAGGCGGACTTGCAACGGCAGCAGGAGGTATCTCGGCGGCTCTTATATCAGGTCTTTTAGTTTCGCTTATATTTAGGCAAAAGGATAAATAAAGCGCAGTAAGGTTTTGATAATTATTATAAAAAGAAAATGTGCAGTATAAACTGCACATTTCAGACTGTCGAAAAAGTTTGATTTTAAAGTTCATAAGGGAACGCTCTCTCTTGCAGAGCGTTCCCTCTTTCAAAAAGCCCCACCGGGGCTTTTTTCAATTCACCCTTTGCAGAGCGCCCTACGGCTTAAAGATTTCGCCCTCTGCGGAGGGCGACAGGGACGCTGTCCCTTGACCCTGCAAGCTTTTGAAAAAGCTTGACCAAAACTTTTA
>CADBQZ010000156.1 GCA_902796865.1 uncultured Ruminococcus sp.
AAGTCTCCTGCTGATTATATCAGTGCCTTCCTTTCAAATGGTGAACTTTTTTGAAATTTTTGTATCACATCATTGACAAACCAACAAATGAATAGCTTTTTCCAAAAATCCATTCATTGTCTTTTGCGTATAGTCACTTTATTTCTTAGCATTATAACCCCTGTAAGATTGGGGATAGCCATAAGACCATTGAAAAGGTCGGACAGGCTCCACACCGTTTCGAGCTTTGTATAAGACCCTATGACTACGCAAAAAACGAATATTATACGATAAAAAGGTTCGGCTTTTATGCCGAAAATATAGCTTGTGCAGACTTTTCCGCAGTGATACCAGCTTATAAGAGTAGCAAATGCAAACAAGGCGACCGACAGTGAAGTGAAATAGGGCGCAGCATTACCGAACGCTTTTGAGAATGTCTCGGATATGAGTGCTGCACCGTTCGTGCCTGATGAAAGGCTTCCGCTTACAAGTACAGTCAGTGCTGTGACGGTACAGCAGATCACTGTATCAATAAATACTTCTGCTGCCGCCCATTGACCCTGGCGCTGCGGATCGGAGCTTTCTGATTCGCTGTGAAAAAGAGGTGAGCTTCCAAGTCCGGCTTCGTTTGAAAAAACTCCTCGTCTCAATCCGGTACTGACCGTCCGGCGAATAAGTTCACCGCTTATACCGCCTCCCGCTGCTTTTATTCCGAATGCTCCTTTGAATATTTCACAGAACGCTTCCGGAAGTCTGTTTTTAAATTTTACTATTATAAACAATGCAGCTGCTATATACAGAAAAGACAATACCGGTATCAGTACGGCAGAAAGCTTTCCTATCCGTTTTATACCGCCTGATATTATAAAAAACACAGGCAATGCACATAACAGTCCTGTATATATAGGCGGTATTCCGAAGGTGTCATGGAATGCTGATGATACGGAGTTTATCTGTGTCATGTTTCCCATGCCGAGAGATGCGAGCGAACAGAATAAACAGAAGGCTGCTGCCAGATATTTTTTACCGGTGCCGTATTCAAGATAAGCAGGAGTTCCTTTAACTTTACCGTTTTTTGAAAAAACTGTTCCAAGATAGTTTTCGGCATAGACTAATGCCATTCCGAAAAATGCCGATATCCACATCCAGAATACAGCGCCGGGACCTCCTATGACTAAAGCAGATGCAACCCCTATTATGTTGCCAGTCCCCATAGCTGCTGCGAGTGCTGCTGATGCCGCCTGAAACGGAGATATACCGCTGCTGTTTTTTTGAGAATTCTTTTTACTGAAAACAGAGAAAAATGTGTTTTTCATTATGGAAGGAATATGAAGAAACTGAAACGCTTTAAGCTTTACAGTGAAATAAATGCCTGTTCCGAGCATCAGAACGAGCAGAATATATCCCCATACTATATTATTTAAATATCCGATCATTTTTTGCCCTTTCTGTATTGAATTATGTATAGCTTTTATGTTATAATAATACTATTACATTAAAACGATCAATATACATATTCTGTTAAGGAGCATATATATAATGAAAAAATATGAAGCGGACATGACCTGTCTTAATATGCTTAGAATAATCATACTTGCGGCAACGGTCGTACTTATAGCTGTATCGGCTTACTTTCTTGCGCCGTTTCCGGTGATCCTGATAATAGTATGTTCAGTATTTTTTGTTGCTGGATTTTTCACTTCGCTTATATATTTTCCAATGTATTTCAAAAGACTGAAATATTTTGTATCGGATGAAAAGATAATAAAGATAAGCGGATTCTATTTTATAAAAAAACAATCGGTAAGAATAAACAAGATCCAGTTCATATCTGAGATTTCGACACCTTTTTCAAGGCTTACCGGTCTTAATTTTGTGTTTCTGTATGCCTACGGCGGTATGCTTCCTGTCATGTTTTTAAGCGACCATGACTTTGCGGAGATAACCTACAATCTTAAAGTATGACGGAGGTGCGCTATGGTACATGAACATCCTATAGTGATATTTCGCCATGCGGTGAAGAATGTCTGGCTCCTCATATTTCCGATACTCAGAGGGATACGTACATTTTCATTTGATATTGAAACGTTCTATACATGGCTTAAGGGTGCGTGGTTTGATCTTATCATAATATTTCTTATTCTGGGTTTCGGACTTTTTCGCTGGCTGTTCACATGGTGCAGATTTGGAAGAAATCATATAAGAGTTACTTCGGGAGTATTTATAAAGCATCGGGTATCTGTTCCATACAAAAATATATCGGCGATAACAGCCAAACATAGTTTTTATCTCAGACCGTTCAAGGCATCATGGCTCGGTATAGATACATGCGCCGGAATGTTGGGAGGAGAAAATATAAAGCTTATTGTAAGAAGCCGTGATCTTAAAATAATCGAACAAAGGATACCTGAAACAAGAATGAAAAAAGGACGCAGTTTTCAGTTTCGTCCGAAGTCATCTACACTTGTCTTCTTTTCGTTTGTTTTTTCAAGCAGTGTTTCAGGAGTAATATATCTTGCGACACTCCTTTTTCACACGGGAAGAGTTATTAATGGGATCATGAAAAAGGATCTTCCTGATGTTGTGAAGATAGCAAATAATGTTTCTGAGGATATGTCGGAAAGGGTACCTCTGGAGATACCGCCTGTTATAATGATACTTCTGTTTCTGCTTATAGGTACATGGCTGTTTTCGTTTGTTTCAAATATTTTGCGCTATTCGGGATTTGTCATGAAAAAAAACAGAGATATGCTAAGAGTAGTTTCCGGCGCTGTTACCAAACGTGTATATCATATAATGCCGAAAAAGATCAACTATATTGATATAAGACAGAATTTTCTTATGAAAATATTCAATATATCCTCGATCCA
>CADBQZ010000157.1 GCA_902796865.1 uncultured Ruminococcus sp.
AAACTTATTATTATTAACCTTATAGATTATCTTTCCTATCACGATAAGCACCAAGGGATAGATGATACAAAGGAAATGTACCATAAGACTTGGTATCTCTCCGTATATGACGACACTTCTTGCATAGTATATATAGCAATAAAGCGGATTTAACCAGAATATTTTCTGAAGCCAGTCCGGGAATGCGGAAACATAATAGAATATAGCCGAGAAGTAGATCACTATACGGCAGAATATCGTATATATATACTGCACATCTTTAAAGAATACGAACAATGCTGAAAGTATATATCCCATTCCGAGGTTAAATGCCGTAAGACAGCCTATAGGGAATATAAGCAGCAGGAAGGTAAGCTTGAAAGGTATCTGGTCTATTGCGATTATAACAAACATTATCACGAGCGTAAACAGGAAATTTACAAAGCACGAGATATTTTTTGAAAACAAAAACAATTCTTTCGGTACTTTTATCTTTGAGATTATTCCTGCATTAGATGCAAGAGTAAACATTCCCTGTGTCGTGCCGTCCGAAAAATAATGATAAAAAATGTTTCCGATGATAAGATAGCTTATATAATGCTCTGATCTGTTAAAGAGAAAAGTAAACACGATCGCCTGTACAGTAAAAAACATAAGCGGCGAAAGCATGCTCCAGAAAACGCCCAGAATAGTTCTTTTATATCTGCTTTTAAAATCTCTGTATATAAGCTGTTTGAGCAGAAACTTTCTCTGCTCAAATTTTTCTTTTAAAGAAATTATATTACTTGCCATAGCTCCCCCAGTCACCTGATAATAGATTCACGGCATATCATTGCAAATGCTTTTATACAGCATTGCTCTGAAAAAGCCTTATATTTTTTCCTTTTTTCCATTTGTAAGTTCATCAAAAACGCAGTCACTGAATGCACTTTTTATCTCCTTCTGATTCACCTTCATGCAGTTCATAAAAGGAGTATAAGCATCGCTTCCGGAAATATTCCTCATGAAATTATATTTCTTGAAAATATTTATATAGTCCTCGACGAAATCCATTTCACCGTTCTGAAGCTCAAGTATCGTTTCCTTGTTCTCGCATTTGTTGTCAAAAACAAGCTCTGTTTTACCATTCTTGTCTAAATTAAATTCCCTGAACGAAGGCTCCGGTGCAGAGAACAGCATCTCAAAATAAATATTATGCTTAGATGACGGCATATGCGCCATATACTTATCTCTGTTGAAAGATGATGAAAAACAATAAGACAGCATTTTTCCTGTTATAAAGTATGTTTCACTGTAATCGCTGTCATACTGATTATAAGAATTTGTACCGGCAAGTATGCCGACAAATTCACAGTTCATATCCCACTTTTCATTCACGATCTGCTCTAAGATTATATTTCCGCTTCCTGCCCAACCGCAGTCTACCGTCATTACTCTTTCACAGCCGTTTAAGATAGAACTGTAATAATCCTTTGCTGCCTTGTCCATATCATCATAGCCTGTGAGTATCTCGTCCCATTTTTCTTCGATGAAATTCTCAACACTTTCTATATTAGCCGAAGTAAGATATGAATTCATATCAAAGGGAACTGTTCCGGTATAACCGATGCTCGAAAAAATATCTCCTATCGGTATATTATGATTAACTTTCTGTCCGACAAAACGCTTGAAAAAATTCTCCTTGAATATTCCGGCGCCAAGCTTTGCAGCAGCATTTCTCGACCAGTAAACATACTCTGTCGGTATCTCATGATAAAGCTTGTCATATATCTTTTTTGTCATATAGCCGTCACGGGAGAAAAAGAGTATCTTATCGGCTCTTTTCTCATTTGCGATCTTTCTTATGAATTCACAAAATCCGAGCTGGAGCACTCCGCCGTATTTATATCCGAAATTATATGCCGGAAGATTTACTATATCACCGTTATAAAGCTTCATGTTTATAAGTCCGGAATATGCCGAACGTATTATCGGTGACATATCTTTCGGGCGGTAATTCTCGCCTATCGCATTTATATTTTTATATTCTACAGCCTGTATTCCATGCTTTTTAGCCATCTGGAAATCCGAATGGTAATTGTCGCCTATATGAGAGAAAGTTTCTGTTTCAAGTTCGTCCTTTATTATCTCATACAGCTTACCGTTATATTTTCCGACTCCGTATTCACATGATACATATACCTTTTCAAATTTTTTGAATCCATTTTTATGAAGCAGCTTTTCAATAAAATCCGAAGGAAGATACATATCCGATGTAACTATTATCTTCTTACGCTGCTTTACAGTAATATCCCATACCTTTTTCATAAACGGGTTCGCAACACAGAGATTATATTCTATCTCCATTTCTGTATGCTGTCCAAGCTCAGAATCAATACCTGTTTTTTCTTCGATATAGTCGTATATATCTTTAAGCGTTATCTCAGACTTTTTCATAGCCCTTACCTGTTTTTCAGAGGTCATTCTTATAGTTCTGAAATCAGGATAATTAAGCTTTGCTCCAACGAGATAGAAAAGATGACTGGGTTTTGTGAAAGGTCTGAATATGAGCGTATCAAACACGTCGAACGATACTATATCACATTTGCATAAAAGCTCCGCCGTCTGCTTTGGCGACAGCTTATGGTTCTCACACACTGCATTATTTTCACTGTATGATTTTTTCGGTTCTCTTGTAGTTCTTCTGAAAACAATACTCTCAAAATTGAGCTTTAAAAGCATGAGCCATGAAATGACAGGAAATCTCGAGTGCATTTTCCTGTGAGCATTTACAAAGCTTTCGTAATTGTATTTTATGTAGCTGTTTCTGTTTACAAACTTTTTATATAGATTGAGCATGAGCGCTCTTCCATTTAATATCTCGCTCTTTTTTAAGTTTTTAAGATGGAACAAAAGCTTATTCGGCACAAACATAAGTATAAACGGCTTTATCACAGAAAAAATGTGTGTCGGCAAAAGTCCCAATGATTTAAAGCCGTCATATCTTACTTTTATCTCATCAAGTCTCATTTTCCTGCTCACATGATTTTTCTTTTCTTCCGAATAGAAAACATATAAAAGCTGGTTTATATTTGCGCCTATCATGCCGGCAGCATATATCCTCATGAAAAAGTCGTAATCCTCGTATTTAAGGCATCTTCCTATAGAACGATAATTGCCGACCTTTTCAAATACTTCTCTTCTGAATATAACTGTTCCGTGAATGAATGGTGAATTGAAAAGAAAATCTTTTTTATACGGGAATGCCGGAACATATCTTTCCCCGTATATCTCATTATTTTCATAAAGAAAACAGTTAGAGCCAACAAAAGCTATGTTCGGGTTCTGCTTTAAAAACTCTATCTCCATCTCAAAGCGGTTCGGCATGGAATAATCGTCCACATCCTGTCTTGCGATAAAATCGCCCTTTGCTTCCTTGAGACACTCGTTGAGCGCATTGGCAAGCCCTGCATTCTTATCTATTTTAAAAGCTCTTATCCTCTTGTCGATCTTTTCAAGTTCTTTGAGCCAAATATAAGAGTCGTTAGTAGAACCGTCATCAAAAATTATAAACTCGAAATTTTTATATGTCTGATTCAATATAGAATTGACCGAACGAACAAGCATTTCCTTCGACGGACAATTATAGATACCCATTATGACCGATAAAAAAGGTTTTGCCATAATAATCCTACCCTTCATCTCAAAAGAGAAATCATAAGTTTTGTAAGAAAATAATCATATCTGTAAAATCTTTTGGATAATGCACCGCAAAAAGATGCACTTCCACAGTACCAGTAAAGTCCATCTGTATCACCTTTGCAAAAAAGCTTGAAAGGAAGTATCTCTTTTCTAAGCTCTGCTTTGGCATCTTTCTTTATTATCGAGCTGTGGTACTGTTCATTAACATCATCGCAAAAACTGTAATCGCTCAAAGCCTCTGCTTCTTCCCTGAGCGGCGAAAACATAAGCTTTTTAAAAAGCTTTAACGTCATATCTTTATAACATTCTCTGTACTCCTTACAGCATACTTTTGCAAGCCTCTGTGCGATGTCTTCTATTTTTTTTACATACTTGCTGTCGTTTTCATCCTCACATAATACAGGCTCTGTACGGCCGTTTCTGATCTCATATCCTTCTGTCATGCCATGCGGAGCGCTGAATGCACATTCAAGAAGATTATGTGCAAACCATGCCTTTTTGCTCTTTTGCTTTTCATCAAACAGCCATGTAGAAAATCTGCTGCCGTGAGAAGTCTTAGGAGCTTCGAGCATACCGATATAAAATCCTGTTATATCTGTCTTTATCTCCATACTGTCCAGGATACGGCGAAGTGTATACTGCAAAGAGCCTGTCCACCCCAGATCAACTATCCCTATCCTGTCGTACCTGTCCATTTCTTCCTGTTTTATATATGAAACGATATTGTCATACGCAATATCAGATCTTGTCTTTATCATATCTCTGAATATTTCAGAGCTTTTTACCGAACTGCAAAAGCTGTCAAATCCGGCTCTGTCCATTATCTCATTTTCTTTTTCCTTATCAAACCCTATATCAGCATATATAGCTTCACGGTCTTTTTCATCAAATCCCGCTCTTTTGAGCATTATACGTGCGCTGAGTTTATAGGCATAAATAAATAGCTTATCATAAGCACTGTCATCAAAAAATCTGTACGCTGCCATTCTCAAAGAATATCTTGAACAGTAAAAATAAGAGCATTTTATCTCGCTGTTTTTTCGTTTGCAGATCACTTTTGCCGCTGCATACGGAAGATAACCGTCTCTTGACAGAAAATACAGTCTCCTGATACCTTTCTTTTCCGCTTCTGAAATGATCATAGACGCATACATAACTGCTGCCGGCGCAAATACCCCGGCTGCAAGTTCTTCAAATATATCTTTGCTTTGCATCAGTTCTTTAGCTGCTGCTCTGTTAAGCTCTGTATCCTCTTCGAGTATACCGGCATATCTGTTTTTCAAACCTTGACCACGCTCTTTTCATCTTCAAGATAACTGCGATAAATTTCCGTAACAGCAGCTATCGAATTGTTTATATCAAAAGGCGGCACTGAAAGCAGCGCATTTCTTCCAAGTTCTTCCCTGAGCCTGTCATCGCCCATAAGTTTTTCTATCGCTTTTGCAAATCCGTCAACATCATTCGGTTCGAGAAGTATGCTGTTTTTCATGTTTACCGCATATTCCCTGACACCCCTTATATCCGAACCTATCACCGGTACTCCGGCAGACATTGCCTCTATCGCAGCTACACCTAAACCTTCTCTCAAAGACGGGAATAAAAATACATCTGCGATATGTACTATTTTAAATATGTCATATCTGTAACCTGCAAAAATGACCCTGTCTGAGATGCCAAGCTGCTCTGCAAGCGCCTTGCATTCTTCTAAGAGTCCTCCTGTACCGCATATAAGATAGTATACATTGCTTCTGTCTTTTATTTTTGAAAATGCCTTTAGCGCAGTTGTTACGTTTTTATTCTGATTTATCTCAGAAACAGACAAAAGCGTAAACGCATCTTTTTTTATACCAAGGCTTTCCTTGAGCTTGTCTTTATCGACGTATGTATCTGCGATACGCTTTGTATCAACTCCCATGCCGTGTATGTAAAACGCTTTGCATGAATTGTTTTTACAAAATTTTTCGGCATTTTCGTGATCCTCACGGTTTATAGTTATTATGCCGTCGGTATATCTTATAAGACTTTTTTCCGCACGGTAATATATCCTGCTCGACTTAGGAGCACCTTTATAAAAATGGAAGCCATGAGTCGTATAAAGCACGACCGTTCCGTTTTTCTTTCGGGTCTTTCTTGCGGCTATCCTTGCAGCAGCCGCACCAACAGGAGTATGACAATGTATCATAGCGTATTTATTCCGGTCGATTATTTCTTTTAGCATCTTATATGCCGTGATGTTCTTTGATGAAAAAGGTGACCGGCAAAATGGTATGTCATAAAATTTGTCACAATCAGGAATGTCAACCGCTTCATCGCTTTCAAAATCATTTTTTGCACATACATGGACTTCATATCCATGTTCTCTAAGCCATTTCATATATGGAAGATGAAACTGGCATATATGCTTTTTAGCGACAGTCGCTACAAACAAAACTTTCTTATCCATTTTAACATCCCCCGAAATACTTGCCGCTTTTTAAAGCAGGGCACTGCCTGACGGACGATAATACGGGTATATATTATCGTATCCGTACAAAGCCATAACTTTAATAATTATATCACATACAAGTCTAAAAATCAAGGAAAAACCCAAAAAAGCGCCGAATATCGGCACATTATGCAATAATTGAATAATGCCGGGCGCTTTATAGGGTACACCGCACAAACCTATTGTACGGCTGTTATTTTCCTGCAAGCTTACGAGCTATTTTTGCAGCATCTACAACGTTTATTTTATTGTCTTCATTATAATCAGCAAGATAGCAGATCTGACTGCCCTGACCTCTTGCAAGCTTTGCAGCTATGAATGCTGCATCCTGTACATTCATTTTTCCGTCTTCATTTGCATCACCGAACACATAGCTTTTGTCTGCGATAGTTATGCTTCCGTCGAACGTTTTTATCACTCCGGGAGATTCCATGCCGCTCACCTGTATGCTCACCGGATATGTTCCCGGAACAGCATTATCCCCAATATTGACTGTAAGCGTCTCAAAATCGAGTTTCAGACCGGAATCCTCATTTATATATATACCCTTTATCTCATTTCCGCCGCCGGTATATGATTCTGCATTTTTAAGCTCATTTATGCTCAGAGGAGCATCACACTTAACATTTATATAGAACGATTCTTCTTTAACGCCGCCTAAAAGCATTACCGGAAGCTGTACGCTCTTAGTACCGTATGGTACTTCTCTGTCCCATACCTTTACACCTGCATCATAGTCTCCTGAAAGATCAGGGATATAATTGATATATCTCGGATTAAAAAGCGAAGGCGTATTTGTTACAGTTATCGTACCGTCTGATACAGTAACATAATCGGATATATCAGCGCCTGCACCAAAATAGTTTACGGTAGATACGCCTATATTATATGTATCGCACGGAGTTGCCGAATAAGGTATCTGGAATTTCAGAGCGGCTATCCTTCCGTCGCCTACAAGAGATGACTTTCCGTAGCCCCATATCTCAGCACTCTGACCCTTTACGGCACGTCCTGTATAAAGACTTGATCTTGTTGAATCTGTTCCGATAAGTTCAAGTCCTTCTCCTGTCCAGCTGCATTCAAAATCAAATGCGCCTAAAGATCTTTCACAGTTCTCATAAACGAAAACTACTACTGTATCACCCGGCATTCCCTGGGCAGAAGTTATTGATATATTTCCGTTTTTTGGCTTTGCAGCATTTTTTAAAAGTACATTATCATAAAATGTACCTTTGTTTCCGCTTCCGAGATAACTGCTTATAAAAAAGGCATCGCCAATATTAAGATCATTAAGACCGTAAAGCTTATGACTGCTGGTTCTCATTCTTCCGTCAGCATTTGCGAGGAATATGCCAAAACCGTCATTTGCAGCAAGCGCTGACTTTGAGGCATTGTAATTCTGGAGGACTTCATTCTCAATAAGTACTGCATCGTTGAGAGTAAGCTTGCCGTCGCAGTTTGCATCTCCTCTCAGACCTATTTTGACATCTACCATGCCTTCGCATGACATATCTTCATATTCTGCTGTAAATGCTAGAGTATAATCATTATTGGTTCCGTCATATGTAGTCTCCGGGGTAGTATTAAAGTATATCACGCTATTATCTGTAACATCTTCATCGCCGTAAAATACCTTTATCCCGTCGATAAAAAACTCTGTATCATCAGAATAATAAAACTGGCATGAAGGGTCTGCCTCTGCCTGCGAAGTATCTGCCGTCAGTACGCTTTCAGCGCTGACATCTGAATGCCCTTCTTCATTGACAAAGCAAAAAGCCAATGTCATGGTAAGCATAGCAGACATTACATAAAAAATTTTTTTCATCTATCCGACCTCCGTAATGAACCGGCAAATATTACATCAAAACGCTTTCATAAACGATTCATATGTTCCTGCCTTAAATATTTATCATAACAATTCTATCATAAACTACGCAAAATGTCAACAAAAAGCCCCGAATAAAAATTATCCGGGGTTTTTGTCATTTTATGATATCGTATCCTTTATTATCCGAGCTTTACCGGTTTGCCGATCGTGTAATCAACAAGAAGCAGTAAGTCAGGAGTTTCTACTTTTCCGTTTCCGTCACAGTCTGCATTTTTCAAAGCAGTTGCGCTCAATGGATTCTTATTCGGATTAGCAATATACTTTGCCAACAATACAGCATCGCCAACGCCTATTGCTCTGTCAATGTTTACGTCGCCAGCTTTAAGCTTAGAAGTATCTACTTCTTCTGTATCACCTGAACCCTTTGTTGTTGTTACAGAAGGCTGTGTATTTGTTACCGGTGAAGTCGTTGTAGTCTGAGCTGCTGTAACTACTGAACCGCCTGTATATTCACAGGTTATCGAATCAACGTTTATAGACTGCTGAGGGCCCCACCAGTAACTAAACTTGAGTACGCCATTATTATAGTCTATATTGTCTGCATATTTTGAAACATCATATGTTACAGTTGATTTGCTTCCTGATGATGACTGCTGTCCGTTTTCGAGTGACTGCCAGCCGCTATTTACTGTAAATCCGCCGCCGCAGGAAATATTGTTTCCTATATCACCGCTTGCAGAAAGATTTATGATAAACTTCTTAGCCTTAGCGCCGCTCGGTACGAGCTTATTGATGTCAACGCTTATCTCACTATTCATAGTCAGATTCTTGTCAACTTTTACTTCATTCTGTCCTGAAGCAGAGCTTCCGCCGGCAGTAGTTATAACCGGATCCTGTGATTTATTTGTTGTAGTCACTATAGGATCATTGCCTGAAACTGTTGTAGTAGTAGTTGGCGGTGTAGTAACGATAGGTGCAGTTGTGATGACCGGTGCGCTTCCGCTCTTAGTTCCCGGAACGCTGCTGTCAACAGACTGTCCTGAACCATACTTCAGATAAAGTCCTGCAAGAGCACCTACGAAGCAGGCATTGTAGTCGAGCGCTACCTCAGTATACTCATATTTATCAGGTTCGTCATAGTAATTACCGCTGTTATCAGGACCTCCGACAAGCGCACCTACGAGAACGTTCGCATAAGCCTTGCCTCTGTTCTCAGACGGG
>CADBQZ010000158.1 GCA_902796865.1 uncultured Ruminococcus sp.
GACAGGAGCTGATGGCGAACCATTCATGCTGTTGCTCTATGCAGATGATTTTGTCTCTTCTGCCTCCGCTAAAAGCTTTTTGCTTATGCTTAAAAGTCTTTGTGAAGAAAAAAATAAAATGCTCTGTATTATAGGCTATAAAAGAGAGATAGATGCTATTGAAGAAGTTATCCCCTCTTACCTTATTTCCTGCAAGATAGAGCGCCCATTCGCCATGTCCGACCTGATGGAAAAATTAAGAGCAGCTATGAAGCTCGGTGTAGAACGTACAAGGAAAAAGAATATTCTCCTTGTTGATGACGATATGATGTTTCTTAAAATGATGCAGAATTGGCTGTCTGCGAAGTACTTTGTATCAACGGTGAAAACAGGTATGCAGGCCATCACATATATTGCAAAGAATACTCCCGACCTGATACTTCTTGATTACGATATGCCGATCACTCCCGGTCCACAGGTGCTTGAAATGATAAGGAACGACCAGAATACCAAAGACCTTCCGGTTATTTTTCTTACAGGCAAATCTGACAGAGAAAGCATCATCAAGGTAATGCAGTTAAAGCCGCAGGGATATATTTTAAAGTCAGGCTCTCAGCAGGATATTGTCCGAACAGTCGATGAGTATTTCTTGAAACACGCTCCAAAAACACCGAACGGTGATATAATGCTTATGTGATAGGAGAATAAGGATATGAAAAAAAGGTCACTTATCGCCTTTGATTTTTTAAAAAACTGGGGCAGGAAAAGGATCATAAGCTCGATCGTTGTTGTATTGTTTTTCGTTACTATAATATTGATCTTCTATTCTATGATCTACTCGGCATCAAAAAACAGTATCATAGACAGAGGAAAAATAACCGCTGTTGAATCAGCAGAACAGCTTGACAGATATCTGTCAACAGGCATCAACTCTATAGATCTTGCAGCTCTTGACATAGATGACATGATAGAAAGAAAAACCTCGCACACAGAAATGATTGATTATCTTACGAATCAAACTAATGTCGTGGGAAAAGCGATACTCTCTATGGCAACAGGCTTTTATGCTTATATCGTTGATGATGACAAAACAAACGGAGATTTCCTTGACGGTTCAGGCTGGGTCCCGCCCGATGATTTTGTCCCCTGGGAGCGTCCGTGGTATACGACCGCTATGGAAGCAAACGGTGATCTTGTTGTCACAGACCCGTATGTTGATGCTAACACCGGCTCAGTAATAATTACGCTGGCGAAGCAGCTTTCCGACGGAAAGAGTATCCTGGCGCTTGATATTCTGATGGATGAGATACAGGCACTGACAGAAAATCTGTCAATGGAAAACAGCGGTTCTATCGAATTTGTCCTTGACAGCACCGGAAATGTTATATCTCATTCGGATACGGATCAGCTCGGAAAAAGCTATTCAGAGGAAAGTGGAACGCTTTATTCCGAAGTGGCAAATAAGATCTATAATAATGAGAGCAAATCTCAGGACAGATATTTTGAGATCACATGGGATGGCACGAGCTATGTGGTTTATACTGTGTCCATTCAGGATAGATGGTACAGTGTTTCCATAATAGATGCATCAAAGGAATTTTTCTCGTTAAGGCTCATACTTGCTGCTACAATATTTTTGCTGATAATATCCATAGTTATCCTGTTTTGGATATTCGTCAAGTCTGCAAGAAAAGACAGCATCGCTGCCAATCTCAACACACAGCTGTCTTCTACCGCAAATATCTATATGTCTGTTTATGATATAGATATGATAAACCATACATACAGCTTTATCAAATCAGATATTGACAAGGTAAATGTAGTCATTGACGATACGAAAAAAGACATTGGAAATGTTCAGCAGCAGCTCAACTACGTTATGACACATTTTTCCAGTGAGACAACGAGAAAAGAACTGCTGGAATTTATAGATCTGTCCACTCTTGATGAACGTATGGGTGATAACAGTTCTCTTATTATCGAATACCTTAATGAGCAGGAGCAGTGGAGACGAGGAAGATTTATTGCTTCACAGCGCACCAATGATGGTAAACTCTCTCATGTTTTATGGACGGTCGAAGATATCGACGATGAGCGCCGTAGGCGTGACAGGCTTTATGAAACTGCAAGGAAACTCACCTCACAGATACGTTCCATTGCAAACATTTATACATCCGTTCACTATATAGACCTTATAAACGATTCATTTTCCGAAATAAGGACTACTGATAAACTGGTATCGAATGTGATCGGCGATGATGTAAACCATGCCCAGGCCGTACTAAAACAGGCAATGACACAGCTTACTGATGATATTTCAAGGGAAGAAGTATTAAAATTTGTGGAGTTTTCTTCCATTGAAAAGAATCTGGAAGAGACCGGTACGGCTACTATAGAATTTTTATGTTCAAGAGGCAACTGGACAAGAGGCAGATTTATCGCCTGTGAATACACAGAAGACGGAAAATTGTCACACGTTATCTGGGCGGTTGAAAATATCGACAGTGAAAAGAGAAAACGTGACAAGCTGTATGACACGGCAAAACAGCTTACCTCTCAGCTCCAGTCAGCCGTAAATATATATACGGCGGCATATGACATTGATGTTATAGATGATACATTCAATGTCATTCATTCAAACGACAGCGTAATGTCTGCAAGCTTTGGAAATGAAAAGCTTGAATCTGTATCAGCCGGGATCATTCAGGAAAATGCACAAAAAACGATCAACGGCGCAATGGATAAGGTCACTGCTGAATCCTTCAAAAACGAGATGATGAATTTTATAGATCTCCAAACACTCGATCAGCGTATATCGGACAAGGGTACTGTAACGATCGAATACCTCAACGACAAAAACAAATGGCGCAGAGGAAGATTCATTGTTTCCGAGCGTGCAGCGAACGGAAAAATATCTCATGTCCTTTGGATGATAGAGGATATAGACGATGAAAAGAAAGATAGAGACAGACTATTTGCCATAGCCGATAATCTTAACAAGCAGCTAAAGGCAACTGCGGATATATATGTTTCTATGTACAATGTCAACATTATCCATGATACATACAATGAAATAAAATCCGTACAGAAAGAAATTGCTGATTTTGACATAGTTGACCGTGAGGATGCACAGCTGTCTCTTTTCAAGGATATGGACAGAATGTCAAGTGAATTTTCACGCAATGCTATCCATGACTTTGTAAATTTAAGTAATCTCAGCAAGCGGCTCAAACATAGTAATACCATAACACTGGAATTTTTGGACAGCGGCGGTCAGTGGTGCAGAGGAAGATTCATAGCCTCTCAGTGGACGCCTGCCGGCAAGCTGTCTAATGTTTTGTGGATGGTCGAAAACATCAATGAGGAAAAGACCGAGCGTGATAAGCTTCTTGATATGTCTGAAAAAGCGATAGCTGCAAGTGAAGCTAAGTCTACCTTCCTGTCAAATATGTCACATGAGATAAGAACACCTATCAACGCAGTGCTGGGCATGAATGAGATGATACTCCGTGAATGTAACGACAGTAATATCTTAGCATATTCCGACAGCATCAAAACGGCAGGAAACACCCTTTTGGGTCTTATCAATGACATTCTCGATTTCTCCAAAATAGAATCGGGCAAAATGGAAATAATCCCCGTGGATTATGACCTTGCATCACTGCTCAACGACCTTGTCAACATGATACAGACAAGGGCAGATGATAAAGGTCTGATACTGGAACTGGAATTTGAACCGAATGTGCCAAATCACCTGAACGGAGATGAGGTACGCATAAAACAAGTCGTAACGAATATTCTTACAAATGCGGTGAAATATACTAAAAAGGGTATAGTTACCTTTACGGTGGGATATGAAAAAATAGAGAATGACCCGGAAAGCGTAGTGCTGAATATAGCGGTCAAGGATACGGGTATAGGCATAAAAAAAGAAGACATGGCAAAGCTGTTCTCCGAATTTGAACGTATTGAGGAAGAACGCAACAGGAATGTTGAGGGCACAGGTCTCGGCATGAACATCACAAAGCGGCTTCTTGAAATGATGGGAAGTTCTCTGGAGGTGCAAAGTATTTACGGACTTGGTTCACTTTTCAGTTTTTCGTTAAAGCAAAAGGTACACGACTGGGAACCGCTCGGCGATTATGAAACCACCTACAGGGCTGCACTCAGTTCCAAAAAGAAGTACAAGGAAAAGTTCATAGCTCCCGATGCAAATGTGCTTGTTGTGGACGATACACCAATGAACCTTATGGTATTCAAGAGCCTGCTCAAACAAACGCAGGTACACATCGACACCGCCGAGAGCGGCGATGCGGGTATCTCACTTGCTCTTGAAAAAAATACGACATTATCTTCTTAGACCATATGATGCCCAAAAAGGACGGCATACAGACGCTAAAGGAGATGAAGGTAGAGGAAAACAACCCCAACCTTGATACACCCACTATATGCCTTACGGCAAATGCCATTTCGGGAGCAAGGGAAAAGTATATCAATGCAGGATTTGATGAGTATCTTACAAAGCCGATAGATCCCGGAAAGCTTGAGGATATGATGATAACCTATCTTCCGGATAAGAAGCTGAGATCGGGTCTTGAAGATGATCTGATGGAAGCAAAGGCAGAAATATCAGCCGGCAGCGATTGTCTGATACCGGGGTTTGTTCGTCAAATAGACGAGATCGACACGGAAGCAGGCATAAGAAACTGCGGAACTGAGGAGATATACCTTGAAACGCTTCAAACCTATGCTGACATGATAGACAGCCATATAAAGGAAACGGAAGATTTTTACAAATCGGGCGACATATCAAATGCCACCATTAAGATACACGCCTTGAAATCAACTTCAAGGATCATCGGCGCAGTAAGTATAGGCGAGCTTGCACAAGAGCTTGAAAACGCCGGCAACAGCGGTGACACTCAAAAGCTTGACAGCGGTATAGACGAACTGCTTGACAGATGCAGAGGATTATCCGAAAAGCTTGCGCCTTTCAGAGAACAGGCGAAAACGGCTGATGATGAAGTCGATGATAACAGCGGGCTTCCGGCTATAAGCGATGAAGAATTTTCCGATGCTTTATCTGTCATAAAGGAATTTGCCTCAGCCTGCGATTCTCAGGGCATAAATAGTGTTTTGGACGACTTGAATGGTTACAGCTTAAACTCCGAACAAAAGGAAAAAACGGAAGCTGTCAGAAAAGCGGTTGATGAGCTGGAGTTTGAAAGATTAAGTGAAATATAGATATATGATCTATATCAGTCGTCTATATATTTTTTAAAAAAATATATAGACATATATTGTATATTGTGGTATAATGTAAATGTGTATTAAAAATATACATAATTACATTTTAATTTAAAGAGGTTAAAACATATGAAGAAAAAAATGGGGCTGAAAAAAGCCATACTTATGACTGTAAGTGCGGCAACATCTTTTATGCTGATATGTGTGACTTTCATAGGTTTTCTTGTGTCATATTTCGATATAAAAGAATCTCTGACATCTGAAACGAAGCAGGAACTGCTTGTCAATTCAGAGAAAATGAATGCATGGCTCGATGCACAGTGTGTTTTTGCAGCAGATCAGGGCAACGCAGCAGGCACCCTGTATGCACTCGATCCCGATCATTCGGGAGATGTCGATTTTGCAAAAACTGTAATGTCTTTGAACAGTGCGCTTTTAGAAGCATATACTTCTTATGAGGATAAATCAATATACATGGCATCTGGGGCTGAGCTGCCTGATGACTTCGACCCTACCACTCGTGGGTGGTATCAATCGGCAAAGGCGGAAGACAAGGCGATATGTACATCTCCTTTTGTTGATGCATCTACAGGCGGCATCATATTCACAGTGGCAGCACCTATAAAATATAATGGTGAAACGGTCGGTGTTTTTGGCTGCGACTTTAAGCTTGATGTCCTGACAGATCTTGCGAGCGGAATGGAGCTTTCTGAAAACGGTTATCCTGTATTGCTGGATGGAGACGGAAATTTCCTTGTACATTCAAATACCGACTATATGCCAACAAAGGACGGCACACTCACATCTGTTGATGATGCAGAAGGTGAATATTCAAATATGCTTTCTTCACTTGAAGATGAGGTCAGCCTGGAGTCGTATAAAGATTACGACGGCAAGGATAAGTATTTTGTTTTTAAGAAGCTGGACAATGCAGGCTGGTCAGTCGGCTATATAATGCCCAAATCGGACATAGACGGTACACTTAACACTCTCGGCGTAATATATCTCATACTATTTGTTGTATTCTATATTTTCGGCATGACAGCTGTGTTCATCGTTTTGACACGCCGTTTAAAGCCGCTCGGAAAGCTTGCTGATACGGCAGGGGAAATAGCAAACGGCGATCTTTCGGCACGTTTTGATTACAATTGTAACGATGAGATCGGCAAGCTTTGTACAGAATTTGGAAACTGTATTGATGCAATGCAGACATATGTAGACGATATTTCTAATGTGCTGACTGCTGTTTCAAAGGGCGATCTGACTGTATATCCCGATGTTGAGTATAAAGGTGATTTCATAAAGATAGAGGATTCACTGCGTCTTATTCTTGAAGAATTGAGCGGAATAATGTCGGAGATAAATGCAGGAAGTCTGGGTGTATTGAACGGCTCAAATCAGATGGCTATCGGTTCGCAGTCTCTTGCCGATGGTTCATCGAAACAGGCTTCTGCTATCGAGCAGATATCTGCTACTCTTGCAACAGTATCGGATAAGATAGCGGTAAACGCTAAAAATGCATCAGATGCCGGTGAATTATCAAGGCAGACACAGGAAAAGGTAAATCAGCAGGATGCTGAGATACAGAGCATGGTCTCTGCTATGAACGATATCAGCAGCACCTCAAGGGAGATAGAAAAGATAATCAATACCATTGAGGATATAGCTTTCCAGACAAATATCTTAGCGCTAAACGCTGCTGTTGAGGCAGCACGTGCAGGCGAAGTAGGCAAGGGCTTTGCGGTAGTTGCCGATGAGGTCCGCAATCTTTCGGGCAAATCCGACGAAGCTGCTAAAAGCAGTGCAACACTTATCCATGCTGCGATCCAGGCGGTAAGCAACGGTTCGGATATAGCGCTTAAAACGGCCGATTCTATGAAGGAAGTAAAGGAAATGTCTTCACAGACTGCCGAGCTGATAGCAAAGATCGCTGATGCAAGCTTTGAACAGAATGAATCTATAAGTCAGATAACCACCGGAATAGAGCAGATATCACAGGTAATACAGACCAACTCAGCAACAGCTGAGGAAACGGCCGCTTCCAGCCGTGAGCTTTCAGGTCAGTCCAAGCACTTAGAAGAACAGGTGGCTAGATTCAGATTAAATCAATAGATAACAGATCCTTCTTAATGCAGCGCCGCACGATCTTTATGCGGCGCTGACTTAAAAAGCTCCCGTTCTTCGTTTGAAAAATAGGCAGAAAAACCACGCAGGAAGAACGTGTCGAGAACGTAGCATTCTGTATTGAGAACGGCAAGGATTATGGACTTGCAACGGAGAAATACGGCATATCCTATCAGCAGATCTATTCGTGGGTGCGCAAGTATGAAGCGAAGGGAGTCGAGGGACTCACAGAACGTCGAGGAAAGGCAAAACCGGAAGATGCGCTCACAGAAGCAGACAGGCTTCGTATGGAAAACAAGATACTGCAAGCCAAGCTGAAAAATATGGAAATGGAGAATAAACTGCTAAAAAAACTCAGGGAGCTTCAAGGGGGTGGTCACTGAGCGGAGTACGAAATGAGGAAAAGTATCTGGCGATCCAATACATGAACGAAGCAGAGCATTATCCGATTCAAAAGCTCTGCGCTGCTGTACACGTTGCACGCTCGGCGTACTACAAGTGGCTGCATCGGAAGCCAAGCCATAGCCAACAAGTTAATGAGCAGCTTGTAGAATGGATCAGACAGCACTATGAGGAACGTAACGGCATTTTAGGTTATCGTCAGATGACGGTCGTGCTCAACCGTGAGCATGATGCACATTTCAACAA
>CADBQZ010000159.1 GCA_902796865.1 uncultured Ruminococcus sp.
ATAAGAATAGATATTGATTACGGTACTATGGAAGAAATTGAAAAACTCATATCCTGTATAGAATTCAATGCTGAATAAAAACCATAATATAAAAAAAGACAGATACTTCATATATATTTTGAAGTATCTGTTTTTCATTTTCTTGATACAATAAGAGTGGACACCCTGTAAGCCTGGGTGTCCACTTATAAGTATCTTTTATCCTAAGCTGTATTTTTTACTGTATTCGTCCATAGCTTCAAGATATTCCTGTGAGCTTCCGTTATGTATAGAATCAATATACTCGTGATGTTTTACATCTTCCTTGCTTCTCTTATTTCGGCTAAGTACATGAACTGCGACATTTGAACAATGGTCGGCGATACGTTCGATATCCGAAAGCATATCGAGGAAGTATATTCCTCTGTCAATAGCGCAGTCGCCGTTTTTAAGTCTTTCGATATGTCTGCTTTTAAGCTCTTCTTCGATAATATCTATCGTTTCTTCAAGCGGTTCTATTCTCTTTACTGTTTCGAGGTCATCATATTCTACCGCTGATATCGCCATGTCGATTATTTCACATATCGCTGCTGAAAGCACTTCGAGGTCAGCTACCGCAAGCTCTGAAAGGACTGTTTCCGCAGTGTTCATTCTCTGTGCGGTCTGCATAATATTTATCGAATAATCGCCTATCCTCTCAAAATCCGTGATTATATGAAGAAGCGACGTTACCGATTTACTCTCCAAGACACTCAGCTCACAGTCTGTTATTGAAACAAGATATGAATTAAGTCTGTCCTCGGTCTTATCGATTATATCTTCGTATTCATTTATCTTTTCTATCTTTTTCTGGTCGAATTCCTTATGCAGCTGACAGCTTTGACGGAAATTTTCGAGTGCTAGCCTTCCCATATAGACAGCAGCGTTGTTTGCATACTGTATAGCAAGCGAAGGCGATTTGAGAAAACGATCATCAAGCATAGTATCTGCGGATTCAGAGGCTATATCGTCTTCGTCCTCCGGCTTTGAACGTATAGTCCAGACTGCAAGTTTTTCAAGAACCTTGTGGAAAGGTATGAATATTACTGTAACGACAATATTGAAAAGTGTATGGAAATTAGCTATCGAACCCATATTCATAGTGTCATTCCACATAGGTATCATATCAAACGCCTTTAAAATATATACTGCGATAAGGAAAAGGACCGTACCTATAAGGTTAAAGTAAAGATGCACCATAGCCGCTCTCTTTGCATTTTTTGAAGCACCTATACTTGAAAGTACTGATGTTGAACAGGTACCTATATTTTGTCCCATTATTATCGGAAAGGCTGCCGCAAACTTTAAAACGCCCGTTGCGGATACCGCTTGAAGAATTCCGACCGATGCAGACGAGCTTTGCAAAAGCGCTGTTACAACAGCACCGACCAGTATTCCAAGCGCCGGGTTCTCAAAGCTTGCAAAAGCATCACGAAATTCCTGTAATTCTGATAATGGCTTTACTGTGGCGGTGAGCGAAAGCATTCCGGTAAACAAAACGCCCAGTCCCATGCCAATATCACCTACCGCACGGATAGTATCCTTCTTTGCGGCAAGGATTATAACTATGCCGACAAGCGCTAATATCGGCGCCAAATAATCGGGCGTTAAGAACTGCATGATCGTTCCGAGTGATTTATTTCCGGCAAGGTCGCCTAGTCGTAAGATCTGTCCAGTGACGGTAGTACCGATATTTGCGCCCATTATTATCCCGACAGCCGCTGAAAGCGGAAGTATACCGGAATTTACAAGTCCGACTACTATGACTGTAGTTGCACCTGAGCTTTGTATAACGGCGGTGACGACAGCTCCGAGTGCTACGGCTTTGAAAATATTGCTCGTGAGCCTTTGAAGTATCTTTTCCATTTTACCGCCTGAGATCTTTTCAAGACCCGAACCCAACACGTTCATTCCGTAAAGAAGTAATGCTATGCCGCCGAATGCAGCTATAAGCGTTTGAACTATTTCTGTAGTTGTCATAAATTCCTCCGATTTTTACCCCTAATGTACTTTATCTTTTTCTCTAACAACATGATTATAACACATTATAAGAAAAAAGTATAGGTTATTACAACTTATTCTATATATTTAATTTTTGTGTATTTTGATGATAAATATATTTTTGAAAATATCGACAAATTTATTGACAAATTTATTCCGCTGTGATATACTATTAAATAGATATGTAATTATTGCTATCAAAAAATATAAGGAGATTTTTTATTATGAAATGGAAGAAGATCTTAGCATCTGCCATGAGTGTGGTAATGATGCTGACAGCAGTACCTACAGGTTCTGTATTTGAAAAAGATGAGGCTTTACTCACGGTAAGTGCAGCCGAAGCAGCTTCGGACGTTATGGAGCCGTATTTAAACGGCAAATTCATAACCCCTAATAATGTAAACGATCAATTTATATTAGGAACAGGTGCTTCAAAGCCACAGGACCAAAAATATAATATTGTTGTAAATGAGACCGAAGTAAATGGCGTATTCAAATGCTATTTCGATTCTTATGGAAACATCCTAATTGATAGTACAACTACGAGTGAGCAAACATTCGAGACCCCTGATACGGACGGTGCATGGTTTGCTTTCTACAATGAATCAGATCAAAAGCTTCACATAAACTATACAACTGTCTTAAACAGCGAAATGCTATCTCTTGAAAGCGGAACATATATTGTAACAGAAGATATAGACTTCACGAGCGGTCAGGGCTTAGGTTATAGCGGTGAGCTTACACTGATCTTCCTAAACGGCGCTAAAATGACGGTAACTTCTACACTTGATCAAGTGATGCCGGCAACTAATCCCTCAGATAACATGAATATTTACAGCGTAGGCTCTAAGCCCGGCTCACTTGTCCTCGACGGCGGTATATATTGCGCCGTATCTGGCGGCAATAATATTAATATATACGGCGGAAACGTCGAATGCAAAAACAATATGGGACTTAATGCA
>CADBQZ010000160.1 GCA_902796865.1 uncultured Ruminococcus sp.
TTCAAACTCATTGCCGAAAAGCATAAGAAGACAGATTTGATTTTTTGCTTTGATTGCAATGCGTGCTGTTGATTTTGTAGGGGTGAGCATCGCTCGCCCGTTACATTTAATTCAACCCTTTCGGGCTGTCGAGGTCGCCAGCCCCTACGTTTTTTCTCTGAGGTTGCCTGTCGGGAATTAAAGGTTGCAATAGAATTAGAAGCAAAAGGGCGTCTGGGTGCAGCGTCACGCTGCCCTGTCGGGAATTAAAAGGCGCAATAAAATTAAAAGCAAGAGGGCGATTGCCCTCCGGGGGCCCCCGGGCAATAGGAGGTAAAAAATGTCAAACTATGAATGCCGTAAAAAAGCGTCAATGCTTTTAAAACACCGTTACGGTGAAGGTTTCTTTGCTGTAATGATAATCATTGGTGCTTTTTTCATATTAAAGATATTTGATATTGCACAGATCGGGCTTTTATTATATAATAATGGTATGGATACAAAAAGCCTGTTTCACAGTTCGTTTATATGGGAATTAATATTAAAGCTTTGTTCGGCATTTATCACTCTTGCGGTCATGACTCCACTCATAACAGGCGGACTTTGGTGGTTTTATGAGACCGCATCGGGCGGCGACAACAAAAGCATATTAAAGCTTTATGCAGGTATAAGGCTTAATATCCGTGCGGCAGCTTTGTATGCTCTTATGTGGATAAAAACTCTGATATCGCTTATACCTTCCGGTTTATGTTTTGCGCTGTCTTTTGCATTTTACCGCCGTACAGCATTTTCAAATGACCAGACCCTTATGCTTTTTTTCACTTTCGAGATATTCATGCTCGGCATTTTTATGCTCGGTCTGTTTTTGCGATGTATCACAAAGCTTTTTACAGCACCTTTTTTATTTATTGAAAATCCGGGGACTGACCCTTTTAAAATAATAAAACTTTCGGGCAGGATAATATACGGCTCAAAGCTTGAATGCTTAAAGCTTATATTCACATATATCATACCTATGCTCCCTGTTGTGACGATACCTTTTATACTCCCGAAAGCGCTTATGTCATTTTCAGTATTTGCAAAAGAAAGGATCGGTGTTTTCGATTGGGAAAATTAACTTTTACCGCCGATAAGGACGGTACTCTTGAAAATATGCTGATGAAAGATAAAGGCATATCAAGAAGAACTATATCAAAATTAAAACGCACCGAAAACGGTATTACAAGAAACGGTATACTTATACGGACGATAGATACTGTAAAATGCGGTGATGTGATAGTTCTTGATATTCCGGATAAGAATCTTATAGACCCTAATCCCGACCTTGATGTAACTATTGCTTTTGAAAACGAAAGGCTTGTAGTTTTCGATAAACCTGTCGGTATGCCTGTACACCCGTCAATAAAACACAGGCTCGATACTCTCGGAAATTACTTTACAGCTCTTTATCCCGAAAAAACATTCCGTCCGATAAACAGGCTCGACAGAGATACATCAGGACTTTGCGCTGTCGCAAAAGACGCTGTGTCCGCTTCTTTGCTTCAGAACAGCATAAAGAAGACATACTACGCAGCAGTAACAGGAAAAATTACAGAAAGCGGAGTTATCGACGCTCCTATTGCAAGAGAACAGGAATCTATAATAAAGCGTGTTGTGCGTGATGACGGAAAAAAAGCTGTCACACGATACAAGCCTATTTCCACAGGGAACAGATATACACTTCTTGAAATAGATCTCGAAACAGGCCGTACACATCAGATACGTGTGCATTTTTCATATATCGGTCACCCTCTTGCCGGAGATGAGCTTTACGGCGGAAGCAAAGATGACATAAACGAACAGGCTTTGCACTGCGGAAAGATGACTATACAGCTTCCATGGGAAAATAGTATTATCACCGTAACCTCACCGATACGGGAAGATATGAAAAGCTTATTGGAAAAAGAATAAAAAACTTTATCTTTGATTCAGGTGTACATAATTATTTGTTTCTTAAAAAACTTCCGTATTGACATGACATAGACATTATGTTATAATATATATACTTAATACCTATGGTAATTATGGGTGTTAGACATATGTAACTTATTATCGAAAGGAGATAAAATAATGGATCTTATACCAAGCTTTTCCGTTGACCACACAAAAATAATCCCGGGGATATTTACAAGCAGAGTTGACACTGTTGGTGACAAAAAGATAACTACCTATGATGTGAGGGTCACAAGACCAAACGTTGAACCTGCTGTTGATGTAGCAGCAATGCACACACTGGAGCATATCATTGCTACATATCTTAGAAATGATCCCGAATGGAACGATCAGATAATATACTGGGGTCCTATGGGCTGTCTTACAGGTTTCTATCTTATAATGAAAGGTGACCGTGAGCCGAAAGAGATATGCGATCTCGTTACAAGAGCATTCAGGTCTGTTGAGGATTCGGAAGATGTTCCGGGCGCTTCAGCAGTCAACTGCGGCAACTACCTTATGCACAATCTTGTTTTCGCAAAATGGTATGCACGCAAATTTGCTGATTATCTTACCGAAAACGCAAACGATCCTAAAATATTCGAGTATCCAAGATCTGAAAGACTTGTTACCGAAGATGGACGCAGTTTCTTTGATTCGTGATATAATTAACTTTTGGTTTTGCCGGGTCACCCGGCAAAAAAAGGACAGCTTAAAGCTGTCCTGATTTTTTATTTGATAATATCTGTGCCCATAAACTTTCTGAGTGCTTCCGGGATAGTAACACTTCCGTCCGCATTCTGGAAATTTTCTAAGATAGCAGCAGTAGTTCTTCCAACTGCAACACCCGAGCCGTTTAATGTATGAACAAACTTTGCCTTATCCTTCGGGCTGTCTTTATATCTTATAGCAGCTCTTCTTGCCTGATAATCCTCGAAATTCGAGCAGCTTGATATCTCAACATATCTGTTGTATGAAGGCATCCATACTTCTATATCGTATGTTTTTGCACTTGAGAATCCAATATCGCCTGTCGAAAGAGCAACTACTCTGTAAGGGAGTCCAAGACCCTGCAATACTCTTTCTGCATCGTTTGTGAGCTTTTCAAGCTCGTCGTATGAGTTTTCAGGCTTTACGAATTTTACAAGCTCTACCTTGTTGAACTGATGCTGGCGGATAAGACCTCTCTGATCTCTTCCGGCGCTTCCTGCCTCTGCTCTGAAGCAGGCTGAATATGCACAATACTTTAACGGAAGCTTATCTCCCTGGAGTATATCATCACGGTACATATTTGTTACAGGAACTTCTGCTGTCGGGATAAGGAAATAATCGTTATTTGCAACCCTGAAAGCATCTTCCTCAAACTTAGGAAGCTGACCTGTACCTGTCATTGAAGCACGGTTTACCATATAAGGCGGAAGTATCTCTGTATATCCGTTTTCGGTATGTGTATCAAGGAAATAGCTTATTATAGCTCTTTCAAGCTTTGCGCCAAGTCCTTTGTAGAAATGGAAACGTGCGCCCGATACCTTTCCTGCTGTCTCCGGATCAAGTATGCCGAGCTTTTTGCCGATATCCCAGTGTGCCTGCGGTTCAAAATCAAATTTTGAAGGCTCGCCCCATTTTCTTATCTCAACATTCTCGCTGTCGTCCTTGCCGATCGGTGTTGTTTTCGAGGGAATATTCGGAACTCTTAAAAGAGTATCCTTCTGCTTTGCAACAAGCTCATTTATTACTGTATCGGCGTTCTTGATCTTCTCTGAGATCTCTTTCATCTCTGCCATTATCGCATCGGTGTTCTCGCCGTTTTTCTTCATTACAGGTATCTGCTTTGACACTTTGTTCTGCTGTGCCTTTAAAGCATCAGTTTCTGTCGAAAGCTTTCTTCTCTTTTCGTCTATATCGAGTATCTCGTCGATATAGCTGTCATAATCGGCATTTCTCGTTTTGAGTGCTGCCTTTACCTTTTCAGGATCTTCTCTTATGATCTTAATATCAAGCATTTTTTATTACTTCCTTTTTATATTATTTAGCGGAACTTGTCCGTTTGTTTACTTTTTAATATATCATTCCGATAATTTCTTGGCAAGCTGTGAAAGGTCTTCCTTATCGTAAAATTCAAGGATAAGTGCGCCTTTATTTTTTCCGTAATCTACTTTTACCTTTCTTCCGAGCGCTTCATTAAGGCTAATTTCCATTTCTTTAAAATAGCTGTCTATCCTTGTATTGTCAGAGCTGTTCTTTTTAGGCTTTCCTTCCTTTTTACTGTCGGCAGCCATTTTTTCAAGTGCTCTTACATTAAGCTTTCCCTGTGAAGCAAGTCTTGCAGCTTCGATAAGCTTTTCTTCATTGTCAAAGCTTAAAAGCGCTTTTCCGTGTCCGACCGATATATCTCCGTTTTCAAGCATATCCAGTACTTCGTCCGGAAGAGCAAGCAATCTCATAGAATTTGCGACCGCCGAGCGTGAACGTCCGACTGTTTTTGCGACCTCTTCCTGTGTCATACCAAAGCTTTCTACAAGCTCGCTGTATCCTTTTGCTTCTTCAACAGGATTAAGGTTTTCTCTCTGGAGGTTTTCGATGAGAGCTATCTGCATAGTCTCAATATCGCTTAGCTCCTTGACCTGCACCGGTACTTCAGAAAGACCTAACATTCTTGCCGCTCTCCAGCGTCTTTCGCCTGCAACTATCTGATAACTGCTCCCGTATGGTCTTACAAGAAGCGGCTGTAATATACCATGCTGCTTTATAGAATCGGCAAGTGATGATATTGATTCATCGTCGAAATTCTTTCTCGGCTGTTCCCTGTTCGGCTCTATCTCATTGAGACGAAGTGTCTGTCCTGCGACCGGATCGGTCTTGTTGTCATCAAATAATGCTCCAAGCCCAAGTCCAAGTCCTTTCTTTTTCGGCATTTATAATTCTTTCCCTTCGATCATTTATTTCTTTTGAACAAGCCTTTTTTCTTCTTAGGCTGTATTTCTTCACAGAGTATTTCAAGTCCCAGCTGTTCATAGCACTGAGCACCCTTTGAGCTTTTATCGTAATACATTACCGGTTCGCCATAGCTTGGTGCTTCCGAAAGTCTTACATTTCTCGGTATCTTTGTTTCAAAAATCTTTCCCGGAAGAAAGCTGTCTACTTCTGACACCACCATATTGCTTACATTAAGCCTTGGGTCAAACATCGTAAACAGAACTCCCTCTATCTCAAGGGAAGGATTGTACTTTGTCTTGATTATCCTTATCGTGTCGATAAGCTGGCTCAATCCTTCAAGAGCGTAAAACTCAGCCTGCATCGGAACTATCACCTTATCACAGGCAACAAGCCCGTTTATAGTCATAAGACTCAGAGAAGGCGGACAGTCTATGATTATATAATCGTAATCGAGACGACAGGTCAGAAGCTGCATTTTAAGCCTGTTCATTCTGTTTTCAAGCTCTATCATCTCTATCTCTCCGCCTGCAAGGTCAGAAGTTGCAGGAAGAATGCTGACATTTTTGAATTCAGTCTCTCTGACTGCGTCCTGTATGCGGATATTGCCTATCACAACATCGTAGGTCGAATATTCAATGGTCCTTTTCTTTATACCGAATCCGGTCGTAGTATTTCCCTGTGCATCTATATCCACACAAAGTACTTTTTTATCTCTCGAA
>CADBQZ010000161.1 GCA_902796865.1 uncultured Ruminococcus sp.
CTCAGGATAGTGTCCATACTGGTATACCGAGTCTTCTGATACTACCGCAAGCCCAAGACTTGTTATGAGCTTTTGTATACCGTGGTTTATTTCCTTATCAATATGATAAGGTCTTCCGGCTAAAACGATTATCTTCTGACCGTTTGCTCTTGCTCTTTCTATCACCTGATGACCACGGTTGTGTATCTCATTCTGATGATCTGCAAGTGCCTGATATGCTTTTTTTACAGCGGCTTTTAATTTGGATTTTTTAATACCGAATCTTTTCAAAACGCCGTTCATGACCGAGATCACATTCTTTTCACGGTTAAGGTCAAGATACGGATAAACAAAATTATCCTTGTTAAGACGAACGTTATTTGCGATAAGAAGTTCCGGATAATAAGCAACAATAGGACAATTGAAATGGTTGTCGTTTTCTCCCTCGTCTATATTATAACTCATGCACGGATAGAATATCATATCGACGTATTTATTAAGAAGACTTTCGATATGACCATGAACGAGCTTTGCAGGATAGCATACAGTATCGGAAGGGATAGTATGCTGACCGAGATAATATATCTGTCTTGAACTTTCATCAGAAACTTCAACATCTATTCCCACTTCGTTGAAAAGTGTCTGCCAGAACGGGAACAGCTCATAGAAATTGAGTGCGAGCGGAAGTCCCACTCTTGCGATAGGATTGCTTATGTGCTTTTTCGACATTTCGAGGATACGGTCATACTTGAAGTCGTAAAGGCTTTCGTCTTCACTGTTTACTTTTTTACCGGCACCTCTTTCACATCTGTTGCCTGAAACGAACTTTCCGCCGTCCGCAAATGTTATTATGTTAAGACTGCATTTTGCGGTACAGCCGCCGCACTGAGCGGATCTTGATTTATAAGAGAATCTGTCGAGAGCTTCCGGAGTTATAAGCTTTGAGTTTCCGTCTGAGCGCTCTTTAGCGTAAAGTGCCGCACCGAATGCACCCATAAGACCGGATATAGCCGGACGTATAACATTTCTTCCCATTTCCATCTCGAATGCTCTCAGGACTGCATCATTCAGGAACGTACCGCCCTGAACTACGATATTCTTTCCGAGATCTTCCGGAGACTTCGCGCGAATAACTTTATATACCGCATTTTTGATTATCGACGATGAAAGACCTGCCGAAATGTCCTCGACGGTAGCACCGTCTTTTTGAGCCTGTTTAACGCTGCTGTTCATAAATACTGTACAGCGTGAACCAAGATCAACAGGATTCTCAGCAAAAAGTCCAAGTTCTGCGAAATCAGCTATATCATATCCGAGCGCCAGAGCAAAAGTCTGGATAAATGAGCCACAGCCGGAAGAACAAGCTTCATTCAGCATGATAGAATCAATGCTGTGATTTTTTATTTTAAAGCATTTTATATCCTGACCGCCTATATCTATTATGAAATCAACATCGGGACAGAAATAGCAGGCCGCTTTAAAGTGTGCGACAGTTTCAACGATACCGTGATCTATTGAAAGTCCGGCTTTCAGAAGATCTTCACCGTATCCGGTAACTGCTGCTCCTGCGATAGTAATGCCGCTGTTCATTTCTTCATATATTTTTTTGAGTTTTTTTGCAACTCTGTCAAGCGGCTGTCCTTTATTTGAGGAATAATGCTGATAGAGTATGCGGCAGTCTTCTGTTATGAGTATAAGTTTTGTAGTAGTTGAGCCGGCATCAATACCAAGATAGGCATTTCCCTTATATGTATGTATATCGGCATATTTAAGATCGCACTTTTTATGCCTTACGATGAATTTTTCATAATCATCTCTTGAACTGAAAAGCGGTTTTCCTGTAACTATTCCGCTTGAAGCTCTGGCATTTTCGATACGGTCTATTATCTCGTTTATAGTAAAGCTGTCAAAGCTGTTCTGAGCGAACAAAGCACAGCCCAATGCTACGAATACAGGCGCTTCTTTCGGGAATACAGCTGTTTCTCCTTCTTTAAGACCAAGCGTTTTAACGAAAGCATTTCTAAGCCCCTGTAAAAATGACAGCGGACCTCCGAGAAACAGTACCTTGCCCTCGATAGTTCTTCCCTGTGCAAGACCCGATACAGTCTGATCTACTACCGCCTGAAAGATACTGGCGCATACGTCTTCACGCTTAGCACCCTGGTTTAAAAGCGGCTGTATATCCGACTTTGCAAAAACACCGCATCTTGAAGCTATAGGATAGATCTTTTCGGCTTTGAGCGACATCTCGTCGAGCTTGTCCGCAGTAACACCAAGAAGTGTCGCCATCTGATCTATAAAAGCTCCTGTTCCGCCTGCACATGAACCGTTCATTCGCTGCTCAACGCCGCCTGTAAGGAATATGATCTTAGCATCTTCACCGCCAAGCTCTATAA
>CADBQZ010000162.1 GCA_902796865.1 uncultured Ruminococcus sp.
AAGTATATAAGTACCTTTCTCATCTTCAAATATCGGAAAATACTGCCCTTCACGTTTTTCCTCCATAAGATGATATCCCCAGCGGCATGGCTGAGCGCACTCACCCCTGTTCGCATCACGTCCTACAAGATAGCTGGACAAAAGGCATCTTCCGGAAAAAGAGACACACATAGCGCCGTGGACAAATACTTCTATCTCCATATCGTCAGGTATCTTTGAACGTATCTCAGATATTTCGCTAAGCGACAGTTCTCTTGCAAGCACTGCTCTTTTGACACCCATACTATAAAGAGTATTTGCTGTCTCATAATTCACTATACCTGTTTGTGTAGACATATGTATCTCCATATCAGGAGTGTATTTTTTTATAAGCGATAAAAGACCTAGATCTGCAACGATAACAGCATCTATACCGCATCTTTCTACATTTTTTATAAATTCCTCAAAACCTGGTATCTCATTATTTCTGGGCAGTGTATTACAGGTAAGATAAACTTTTACATCTTTTTCATGCGCTTTTTCAACTGCTATTTTCAGTTCATCAAATGTGAAATTATCCGGTGATGCTCTCATTCCAAAGCTTTTTGCACCTAAATATACCGCATCTGCACCATAATCAATTGCAGCAGTAAATCTTTCCATATCTCCTGCCGGTGCTAAAAGCTCGAGCTTTTCAAATTTATTCATATTTACCCTCTTCTTAATAATCGTATTCTTCCTCTGTGTCTTCGTCGTCTTCATCAGACTCACCGTTTATCTCTGCAAGGTTCTCCTCATGTTCTTCTAAAGTTTTTGCATAAAAGATCTCCTTGGTGTCTATATCAGCTGCAAAGTACAGATAGTCCGTATCCTCCGGGAATAAAACCGCCTCTATAGCATCTGCACCAGGATTTCCAATAGCTCCCGGCGGAAGACCATGCGCTTTATACGTATCATACGCATCAAACATCTCTGTTGAAGGAACTTGTATGTTAGGTTTTATTATCTCTTCGACATAATATGTCGTTGGATCGGACTGGAGCATAGGAAACTCATCCGGATCAGCGAGTCTGTTTTCAAATACGGAAGCTACCATTTTCATTGATTTTATATCCGGCGCTTCTGCCTGAACGATAGATGCAAGAGTTATTACCTCATCAAGTGACATTCCCTTTTTCTTCATCTGCTTATAATATTTATCAGTCATCTTATCTTCAAAATTCTGATATATCTTCATGCAGACCGATTCAGGATCACTGTCAACATAGAATTTGTATGTATCTGGCCATAAATAACCTTCCATACGATAGAACTTAGATGCAGTATCTTTAGGAAGCTTTTCTTCAAAATCGAATCCATAACCGCCGGCATTGAAATAATAAAGGAATCTCTCAGCATCACAGACCTTTTTCTCAGCAAGCAGTTGTGCAGCTTCGTAAAGACTTGTTCCTTCCACAAAAGTAATATCTACAGTCTCTTTATTAATGTCCGGCTTTGTAGTCAGCTTATTTATAATAGTTTCATAAGCATAACTAGGACTAAGTTCATACTGACCGGGTATGAATGAAGTTCCTGAATCGCTCATACCGGCTACGATCTCAAACGCTTTAGGTACTGATATAATGCCCTCTTTTTCAAGAATAGAAGCAACTTCCGCCGTATCCGCCCCTTCCGGGATAGTCACCATCTTGAGAGATTCGTCCTTGCCTATAGCAAGCATATCTCTTCCGACAGCGATTATTATCATAGAAAGACATATAGACACAGTAAGTATCAATGTAGTTATTATCAATACTACCGGTACTCTTGCAGAACGCTTTTTCTTTCTGCGTCTTTTTCTTGCAGGATTATTTGGATTTGCCTTAACATTCTTTTGATATGGCTCGTCATTATTTTTAATAGAAGACGGTCTCATCGTTCCGGTTTTTGACGGTACAGAATTATCCGGCATTTTTCCTTTTTCAGTCGATTCAGAAGTCAAATTTGTATCAAGTTTTTTAGTACCTGAAAGAGACTTGTTTCTTTCCTCTGCTAATATTTCTCCGGCACTGGGTTTATTTACAGGTGCCGAAGTTGGATTTGGCTCAGATGAAACATTTTTTTCAGCCAAAGTTTTATTACTTGTATCGGGTGCAACCGTTTTAACGGCATTTATGTCAGGTTCAGCATCTTCCGGCTTTTTATATGCACTTGGATTTACCTTCTTACGGTAAGGAACTTTCGATTTAGGCTTTCTTTTGGGTGGAACATTCTTATTCTGCGGTGCTTTTATCCTGTCACTGCTCACATCATTAAGTATATCTTCAAGAATCTTATCACGTTCCGAATTTCGCTTGTTATCCATCGTATTCCTCCGTAGATCTGTCGGTAACAATAAATTTTACTTTTTTATCATAGGTTCCTGTCGGAAGACTGTCTATTATATTGGTATGATAACATATCCCTACAGACAGTATATCTTTATGCTTTTCAAAAAAAGTATCGTAATATCCGCCGCCATAGCCTAATCTGTAACCATGCCTGTCAAATGCAAGCCCCGGCGTTATGCAGACTGCTCCTTCAAGATCGTCTGCGATCGGACACTTATTTTCATCGGGTTCGTATATCCCAAAAGAAGATCTTTTGAGATAACGTTCATCATAATAATAGAACTGCATATTTCTTCCGCTTCCGCATCTGGGTACTGCTACAGTTATGTTATTATTTTTACAATGCTCTATTATGAGTTTTGTCCCAACTTCTATAGGCGTAGATATATATGTCAGCAAAAGCTTTATATTATCCAGAAGACCGATTTTTAAAAGATTATTAAAAATCTCTTTATCCATTTTTTCTTTTTCAGAAATATCTAAAGCTTTTCTATAATTCTTTATTTCTTTCCTGAGTTTGTTTTTTTGCATATCATCCATCAATATATCACCGAACTTTTCAGTTTTTCACTGCGTTCCTCCGATGTTAAAAGCTTTACAAGCTCAAATGCAAAAGGCATTGCTGTACCGGCACCTCTTGATGTTATGATCTTTCCGTCAACGCAAACAGGCTCTGTGCCGACTTTGGCTCCCTGAAGCTGTTCTTCAAATCCGGGATAGCAAACAGCTTTTTTTCCTTCAAGAAGTCCTTTATGTCCCAAAATAGATGGCGCTGCACATATTGCCGCAATATATCTGTCATTTTTTGCACAAAAGTCAATAGCTCTCTGTACATTTTTATTCTTTTCAAGATTGAGTGTTCCCGGCATTCCGCCCGGAAGGATTATCATATCAAGACTATCATCTAAAACTATATCATTATCAGTTATATTTGCAAGCACAGGTATACCGTGCGAGCCCATAACACTTTGATTTCCGACACCAACAGTTGCAATATCTATTTCGCATCTTCTTATCATATCCACCGGTGTTAATGCTTCAACTTCTTCAAAACCGTCTGCCAAAAATAAATAGATCATATTGATCTCCTCCTGTTATCTTATTTTATTGATTATTGCTTCAGTTATGCTTTCCAAAGCTTTTGGTTCTCCGTTTTCAGAACATTCCACTTTTTCCCAGCCCATTTTTTCACAGGCAAATAATGCTGCCTCCCGACATTTTTTCAAATATCCGATATGAGCTTCATGTATATCCTTTTTAGCGCTGTCTCCACTGTATCTTTCAAGCAAAAGCTTTTGTGATACTTCAAGCGGCATATCAAGAAATATGACTCTGTCCGCTTTGGGAAGTCCAAGCTTATTATATTCATAATCATAAAGCCATTCAAGATATTTTTCCCATTCACTTTTATCAAGCTTGGACATCTGATGAAGTGCATTAGAACTCACATATCTTGCAGCAAGTATCATTTTTCCGTTCAAATGATCCTGTTTCCAGTATTTCATATAGCTTGCATATCTGTCCACAGCATAGAAACTCGAAGCTGCATAAGCATTTACATCATTAGGGTCAGATGAAAATTCTCCGTTAAGATACATTTTTACCAACGCTGATGACGGGCTTTCATAGTCAGGAAAGCTTATCTTCCTGACACTCTCCCCTGATTTAGAAAGTCTTTTTTCGACCAGATCTATCTGAGTAGATTTACCGCAGCCGTCAAGACCGTCAATAACTATAAGTCTGTCCTTTTTCATTTTAAAACACTTTCTTTTATTGCTTTATATTTTTCTCTTACCTGGTCAGCTTTATGACAACTCATTTTTCCTTCCGTGCAGCCGCCGCTGCAGCATGAAGGACCGGCTGATGCAAAAAGTGTAGGCGCAGTTCTGTAGCATAATCTGAACATTTCTTCAGCAAGCTCTCTTATCTCCCACTGTGCCCTGTTACAGCACCTGAGTCTGAAGAAATTATAAAGACTTCGTGCATTCATAGTAACTACCATTTTTGTTTCACAGGCATTAGGAAGAACATACCTTGCATCTTCTATTGCTTTTTTTTCAGCTTTTGACCTGGCACTCTTTTCAGAAAGTCCCTCATCTAAAAATTCAGGATAATATTTCTTTTCAAGCCTGTCCGCTATTTTATTGTAACTTTCAAAACTATCAAGCATCGCTTTTTTAAATAATTCATTTACCTCATCATCATCACTGACAGCATGAGGAGTTATGTATTCAAAATTATTCTGCTTGACATATCTCTGGCTTTGTACTGAGAAAGAAGCGTGACGATGTCTTGTTATCTGTGCAAGCAATGTGCGTGATACGCCTTCTATAGCAAATGTAAAAGAAACGTGTTCTATAGGGCTTTCATGACCGATACCTGCAAGCATTCTTACAAAATTCTCAGTCTTTTCACTGTCAAGACCTTCCATTATGTTTTCGCAGCCACTGTCAGAATAACAAAGTTTTGCAGCAGCAGCAATAAGCTTTTCGGGTTCTTCAGTGTGCTGTATTAACGTGACTTTCAAAAAAACATCTCCTTATATGATTATAATTATTATTATACCATTTTTTTTCATTTACGTCAACATAAAAAAACGGCAGCGGATAAATCGCTGCCGCAATTGATATATAATACTTATTACCAGCCCTGTTCCATAAGCCAGTTATTAAGTTCTCTCTTTCTGTCACGGAACTGCTGTTCTGTTCCGTCAAAGTGTCCCATTTCTTTTTCACCTACAATACTACCGTCAACGAGGTATATAACTCTACTGCATTTTGCAGCCACTTTGGGATCGTGTGTAACACACAGAACTGTAGTACCTTCATTATTGAGCTTCAAAAGCTCATTCATTACTTCATCAGATGATGCTCTGTTGAGCGCACCTGTCGGCTCATCGGCGAATATCATCTTAGGATCATTTATCATGCTTCTGCATATGCAGGCTCTCTGGAGCTGTCCGCCGGATACTTCGTTAATATCATTTCCGCCTATATCGTCGATACCAAGTTTACTCATAAGTTTTCTGCCTTTATTCTCTGTTTCTTTTCTGCTTGAAGTATTCTTTTTTGAATGCACAGCAGGAAGTATGATATTATCGAGAACAGACAGATTTTTCATCATATACATCTGTTGGAATATAAATCCCATTTCATCAAGACGTATCTTTGAAAGCTCTTTTTCTTTTAGTTCGGACAATTCCTTATTATCAAACAGCACTTCTCCGGCGGTCGCCCTGTCCATTCCTGAAATACAATATAAAAGTGTACTTTTACCCGAACCCGATGGACCCATTACAGCTATCATCTCGCCCTCATTGATCTTAAGGTCGATGTTTTTAAGAACATTATTCTGGTTTTTGTTTACAATATATGTCTTGCAAAGTCCCTTTGCCTCTAAAATCGTTTTCATTGCTTTTCCTCCAAAAAATCGTTATTTATTATTCAATGCTTGCGGTATCAGATGATTTGACAGTCTTTGTATAGAGCGCTGTAAAGAACACAGCTATCATAGTACATATCAAAACTATAATCGGATATAGCCCGAATATCTCAAGCGGTTCTAACTTGTACTCTACTCCATTGACTGCACCCATTATCTTGAACACTGGATCACAGGTAAGACTTGTGAACGGCAGGCAAAGTGCAGATGCAAGTATTCCCGATATAACTACCGTTATGCCAAAACGTACAGTATGATAAAGTATCACGTCAAAGTTTGAGAATCCTACTGCTTTCATAAGCGCTATCTGAGACTTTTCCTTTGATATGAACGAACGCTCCATTAATATGCTTATCATTGCAATAATGATTATTGCGATAATAAGTACAAGATTTTTGATACTTTCCATAGTATCGCCGACTACCGTTGTTTTCTTTATGAAACCTGCTGTATCCGTTACATTTTCAGTATCGAATATAT
>CADBQZ010000163.1 GCA_902796865.1 uncultured Ruminococcus sp.
AAGTCCTATACCTTCAAGGATATGCGCCACACTGTCTCCTACTGCCGGAGTAGGTGCAAGCGAAAGATCAACTATACCAAAAGGCACGCCAAGCATTTCAGAAGCCTTTGAACCTACGAGCTGTCCCATTCTTGTTACCTTGAAAGCAGTCTTTTTGATAATATCTGCGATCTCATTGATAGAAGCATCAGGATACTTCTCTATAGCCGATCTTACAACACCAGGTCCTGATACACCAACATTGATAACGCAGTCAGGCTCGCCGGTACCGTGAAAAGCACCTGCCATAAACGGATTGTCTTCCGGTGCATTGCAGAATACCACAAGCTTTGCAGGACCGATACACTGCTGATCCGCCGTGATCTCGGCTGATTTTTTGACGATCCTTCCCATAAGCGCAACTGCATCCATATTGATACCTGTTTTGCTGGAGCCAACATTTACTGATGAACAAATATTTGAAGTCCTTGCGAGAGCCTCAGGGATAGAGTTAATAAGTTCAAGATCTCCTGCACTGAATCCCTTTTGAACTAGAGCAGAATAACCGCCTATAAAGTTTACTCCGCAAGTATCAGCTGCTTTCTGGAGAGTAAGAGCAAATTTCACAGGATCTCTGTTAGTGCAGGCTGCACATATCATAGCTATCGGTGTAACAGATATTCTTTTATGTATTATCGGAATACCGTATTCTTTTTCGATCCTCTCGCCTGTCTTAACAAGATCACGAGCCTTTGTAGTTATTTTGTTATAGACCTTTTCACAAGCCTTGTCAATATCGCTGTCGATACAGTCGAGAAGCGATATACCCATTGTTATAGTTCTTATATCAAGGCACTCGTCCTGTATCATTCTTATCGTTTCAAGTATATCATATGCATTAATCATTTCAATTCTCCTTGCCGTCTTATTTTCTATTATTTATATACGGTGCATTGAATCGAAAATATCCTGATGCATTGTATGGATAGAAAGACCCAGATCCTTGCCGAGTTCATCAAGCTTTTCACCAAGGATAACAAAATCCGCATTCATATCGGAAATGTCTATCATCATTATCATCGCAAACATATCCTGCATTACACTCTGTGTAACTTCAATAACGTTTGCATTATACTCAGCACAGATATTGCTGACCTTTGCAAGAATACCAACATTGTCTTTACCTATAACAGTTATAACTGCTTTCATAACAAATTCCTCCGAATCTTTTTATTGTACTTTCTAATGTACTTTCATATTAATTATACCATATTTTCATAGGAAATAAAAGTGTTTTTAAAAGTTTTTTTATTGTTTTTCAGAAGTATATATCTTTTCAAGATAAGCTATCATTTCATCAAAACCATCCTGTGTAAGAGGATAACTGTTCTCAATATCCATTTCTGCAAGTTCAGAACAAAGCTTTCCATGCCAGATATAAAGAATAAGTGTCTTTTCTTTTGTATCGGGAACTATTTTGAAATTAAAATCATTTTTACTTCCTGTGAATATATTTCCGCTTTCATAATAATAAAACCTTCTTAGGTCAAATATTTTTGATGCACTTGTTTCTGTCATTTTTATTCTCCTTATAGTCTATCAATGAAATAATTAATATCGGCAGCAATGCGCCGCAAAAGTCTATCATAATATCTCTTAATTCACATGAGCGTCCGGGAACAAAATACTGATGTATCTCATCCGAAACTGCGTAAAGCAAACATACAACAGCCGCAAACACCGGATATAATTTAAGCTTGAAATTTTTGCAGCTTAAGATCACCATATTCCCTAATAAAAAATAAATATAAAAATGCGCCGACTTGCGAACTGCAAACTGCCAGAATTTTGCCATTTTTTCTGCATCACCGATATGTATCTTTTCCATTATGAATACAACAAACGGATCACTCATTTCTGTTGACTTCGCTGCCGGCTGCGCTGAAAAATAAAATACAACGATCATTATAAATATTGCTAAGCATATCGGCAGAAAAAAAATAATCCTTTTCATAAATACCTCTTTTATAAAAACAGCAGATGCTTTCACATCTGCTGCTGTAAATTTCAAATTATTCCTTAACACCGCCGAGCGCAACGCCCTCAACAATGAATTTTGAAAGAAGGAGATAAACAATGATAAGCG
>CADBQZ010000164.1 GCA_902796865.1 uncultured Ruminococcus sp.
AAGATTGCCAAGCATTTTGAAAAGATCACTTGCTCTTTGTTTTAGTCTTGCATCACTGTCACGCTTTTCATAAAAATTATCAAGGAGCTCACTTGCACTGCTGTAAGTCTTTTTCGTCATAAGTTCGCCATACTGATCTATTGATATAAACGAAAAATCTTTGAGCTTTCCGTTCCCGTCGGTAAGTGTGGTATAACAGCAATCGCCTGACAGCATGGCATCTTTGCTTTGCATGATAGCTGAGAATAATCTTCCTTTTTCAAGGTCGCTCAGATCGTTCCCTGAAAGCTCTCTGCCGTTTCCAGCCTTATATGCCCATTCCCTTGCAAGTATCGGTGAGATCCCCTCAAACGCCGATATAAGTGCCTTTGAAAGCTCTGTATTCTTTAATCTGTCGAGAGTTTCTCTGACAGTTCGTTCCTCTGAATGAACAAAGGATATTCTGTCATCTCTCGGAGGAAGCTCATACTGCATTGCAGGAAGTACAAGTCTTTCCCTCGACATATCCTCATCAACACGCCTTATGCTGTCTATTATCCTGCCGTTCTCGTCCAAAACTATAAGATTGGAATATTTACCCATTATCTCACAGGCAAGCGTTACCGTTACAATATCTCCTAATTCATTTATACATTCAAGATCTAAAAATAATATTCTTTCAAGTCCGTCCTGTCTTACAGCTTTGATCTTTCCGCCTCCCAGATGCTTTCTCATAAGCATACAAAACATCGGCGGCTTCATAGGATTATCAGTTTTCAAAGATGTAAGATGAACTCTTGCGCTTCCGGCAGATGCGTTTATAAGAAGCTTGTATCCTCCACTTCTTGTTCTTATCCCTATGATAAGTTCATCACGGGCAGGCTGATAAACCTTATCTACACGTCCACCGATAAGCTGTTCCAGCTCACGCTTCACACAATATAGAAACGCTCCGTCAAGTGCCATATATCATTCTCCTTTTTTATAGCAAAGTATTTCAAATTCTGTCTGTACCTCTAAAGTATCCAAGTGGTCAAGCTTTGCCCTATCACGATCAGATGTCTTATAAAAATAAGGTGTCATAGCAAAAAGAGCCTTTATATCCTCATTGGTTTCTAACACTATCCTGTTATCTGTACTTACAGACTCTATAAGCTCATATCCTTCTATAAAGCTGTTCTTCGGACTGTTCTCATACGGTTTATCATACACTGCTTTTTTCAGTTCCCAAAGATGCTGTTTGCCGGGTATTACAAGTATCATATACCCTCCGGCTCTGAGTACTCTTGAGTACTCATCAAGACAAAGCGGTGCAAATACATTCATAAGCATATCACAGCCCCCATCTTTTATCGGGATATGAAAAACACTCGCAACAGCAGTCTCAGCATATGCTCTCTTTGCAGCCTTTGCTGCTGCAAATTTTGAAATATCAATCGCTGCTGCTTTTATTTTTCTCCCCGAATCATTTAAAGCTGATACTACGCCCTCGGTATAGTACCCTTCTCCGCAGCCGGCATCAAGTAAGATATTATCGTCTTTTGCGATCTTTTTGATACACACGGAAAGTGAATCCCTGAGTGCGCTGTAATAACCTTTATTCAAAAAGTCACTTCTTGCATTTACCATGAGCTTATTATCGCCGGGCGCCGTGGCATTCATCTTATCAGATGTGAGAAGATTTATATATCCGCTTTTTGCAAGATCGAAACAATGTCCGTTTTCACAGCGGTAACTTTTGTCCTTTATGAAAAGCTCTTTTCCGCATACAGGACAGCAGAATATACTCTTACAGCACATAATTCACAGGATCCTTGTCCGACTGTGACATAAGAAATTCTATATTTGAAAACTCTGCTGACAAAAGCCTGCACAGCCTTTCCATTCCTATTATTTCGGTGTGATAGTGCCCACAGTCAAAAACAGCTATCCCCTTTCGTCTTGCATAAAGCCATTGATCGTGCTTGACCTCAGAGGTTATATAGGCATCTGCACCCATATTTAACGCCGCTTCAATAAGATTGCCTCCGCTTCCGGTACAGAATGCCGCTTTCTTTATCATTTCATGTCCTTCGGTATACTTTACCACTGTACAATGCAGAATGTCCCTGAGTTTCATTGCAAGCTCTTTGGAACTATACTCAGTATCTGAAACGCCAATGCTTCCAAAACCGTAAGGCTCGCTTCCTCCGCCCATTATTTCAAGTACGCCATCAGCTTTTTCAAAGCCCGACAATTCAAGCAGGATATCGCTCATGCCGTTTTTCGCCATATCGAACGGTGTATGTACGCATATAGCACTTATGCCGTTTTTCCAAAGCTTACAAGCCGGCTCAGCGTCTTGTAAACTGTAAAGCGGATGGAATATGACCGGATGATGAGATATAACAAGCTCTGCTCCTATCTCCACCGCTTCATCAGCTACTTCATTGGTAATATCAAGACATACCAATACCCTGCTTACCTTCCTGTTCATATTTCCTGTTATAAGCCCCGAATTATCCCATTTTTCCTGTGTAGAAAACGGTGATTGTGAATCAATAAATCTATATATCTCCGATACCATATTCATCTTGCCTTTCAATATAAGTTCTAGTCTGTCTGCTATTTTTTTATACCGGCTGCTGTCATCGTTCTTTCCTGCCTTTGAAAGACCTACCGCTATATTCATCATCTTATTATACTGGTCAGCACAGTATTTTCTTCCATCTTCCGACTGCGGATCAACTTTTCCTATCACCTCAGCAGTACGGCTCAGCTCTATTGAAACTCCCGTGTAAACTGCATTTATGACTGTATATATGTATCTGTCCTCAGATACAGCCTTTTCCGAAACTATCTCAAAACCTTTTTTATAGAGTTCTTTTCTTAAAGCCCCTGCCTTGCTCATCGGCTGAAGGATAAAATTTATATCCTTTCTTTGGCATCGAGTATCGCTTATTATATCAGCGATAGTCTCGCCGCCCAGTCCGGCAATTATTATATCACTAACGCCTATAAGTTCAATGTTTTTCAATCCGTCCGACTTTATTATTGAGATACTTTCTTCAGTATTACTTTTTTCAACAGTCTGCCTTGCCGCATTCAGAGGACCATCATTCACATCTGCCGCAATGGCTTTTTTGCATATCTTATTTTCTATAAGATAAACCGGAAGATAAGCATGGTCTGTACCTATATCACATACTATACCGTCTCCTTTGACCATTTCAGCGCATACTTTAAGCCGTTTGTCTATAGAAATCATAC
>CADBQZ010000165.1 GCA_902796865.1 uncultured Ruminococcus sp.
CTGTTATCCTGTTATAAGAAAATATGTTATTGACCCTTATTATGAAAAGACTGGTCAGAAAAATCCTGAAGCTGATGATGATGACAGTGATGATAATATATTTGAGGATATGGGCGGAAAAGAAAAGCCTGTTGAACAGCGTGATACACCTAAAAGAGGAAAAACTATTTCATAAGATCATAACGCTCTTGAAAAAGAGCGTTATTTTTTGCAAATTTATAATAATCTCTTGACATTTTTTGAAAATAATAGTAAAATGATACTGAGATAGGCTATATAAATAGCAATTTTTTGACATTGATTACTATTTTTAATTGGAGGAAAAGTTATGAGGTTTACAAAGATCGCAGGTATTTTTGTGACAGCTTTTATGGCAGTACAGTCAGTTTTATGTACTAATGTGAATGCTGTATCTGCTGAGAGCACAGATATGCGTGATATCACATCTATGGAACTTGTGCGTGATATGGGTATCGGCATCAATCTTGGAAATACTATGGAGTCCTGCGGCGACTGGATAGCGCGGTATGGTGACGGAACGGTAAGTTCTTATGAGACGGCATGGGGAAGCCCTGTCATAACAGAGCAGATGATACAAGGTTATGCCAACGAAGGATTTGGCGTACTTCGTGTCCCTGTAGCATGGTCGAATATGATGGGGAGTGATTATACAATAAATGAAGCATATACTGCAAGAGTAAAAGAAATAGTTGACTGGGCTTTAAAGGCAGATCTTTACTGCATAATAAATATACATTATGACAACGGCTGGGTAAATAATTTCTATAAAGATAAAGATGAGTGTATGAAGCGTTATATTCGTATGTGGACACAGATATGTGATAACTTCAAGGATTATGGCGATCATCTTATATTTGAGTCGCAAAACGAGGAGCTTGGCTGGGGTGAGCTATGGGATCGCTGGGCAGGAACAAATGGAAAAGCGGAATCATACGCACTTGTGAATGAGATAAATCAAAAATTTGTTGATACAGTAAGAGCATCAGGCGGAAATAATCCAAAACGTCATTTGCTTATTTCAGGATACAATACGGATATAGAGCTTACCTGTGACAGTATGTTCCAGATGCCGAACGATCCGGAAAACCGCTGTGCAGTATCCATACATTATTATACACCGGCAGGATTTGCCATACTTGAAGAGGATGCAAGCTGGGCAAAGTGCAGAAGTACATGGGGAACGCAGGAAGACAGACAGGAGCTTGCAAGAAATCTTGATATGATGAGATCTACTTTTATTGATAAAGGTATTCCGGTAATAATGGGTGAATACGGTTGCCCTAAGAAGAATAAAGAAGAAGCTTCGGTAAGAGAATTCTTGTCGTCTGTATGTAGAGAAGCGTATGACAGACAAATCTGCCCTATAATGTGGGACGTTACAGGTTTTCAGTATGACCGTGAAAATTGCCGTATGTATGATACTGAACTAAAAAGTCTTTTGAATAATATCTGTGACAGCAGTCAGAAGACACCGGATACTGTGAAGTATGATGTTGATGCAAACGGTGTTTTTGATATAAACGATGTTATAGCGTTAAAGGACTGGCTTATTGCTAAACCGGATGCAAAGCTATATGACTGGGAAGCAGCAGACATAAACAAAGACGGTGTTTTAAATGTTTTTGACTTATGCCTTATGAAGCGTGAATTTCTGAAAAAATGATAGATATGTAATATAAAAGCTCTCCTAAAAAAAGGAGAGCTTTTATGTTTAAAGGTTGATCTCAAAATCGTTTTTTGGAGCATTAAAGGTTTTTTTGCTAAGATACCCAAGTATTCCAGCAGGTTCATTTTCAAAAGTTATTGAATAAGCGCATAGCTGCTGTCTGAATACTTTATATTTTTTATTGAGTTTTACGCTGCCGTATTTACCGTCGCCCAGAATAGGTGCGCCGAGAAAGGCAAGATGCGCTCTTATCTGGTGTGTGCGTCCCGTGAGAAGCTCCACTTTTATGAGCATAAGGTCATTTCGTTTTTTAAGCATTTCGTACTTTGTGATTATTTTTTTTGAATCACTTTCCGGAGCAAGTGATATATTGACTTTGTTGTGATTGCCTTTGCGGTGATATGCTTCTGCTACAGCAGCATTTTCAGCAAGTTTTCCGCCGCATATGCAAAGATATTCTTTTTTTATCAGACGCTGTTTTATGATGCGGTTCATTTCTCTTAGAGAAGCCGCATTTTTTGCTGCTATAACAAGCCCGGCAGTATTTCTGTCAAGCCTGTTGCATAAAGCCGGCGAAAATGAACTTTCCGTATCAGGAGAGTACTCTCCTTTTTTATAAAGATACGCTGTGATCATATCAATGAGTGTTTCGTCGGGCTTTTCTGCTCCCTGGTGAACATCTATTCCCTTAGGCTTGAAAATTATCATGATATTGTTGTCTTCATATACTACCGGCGGAATTTTTTCCTGTGAAGAGATCCGGACAGAAGTTTTTTCATTAGCGGACTCGAAAAACTCGTCATTTATATACATATCTATTATATCGTTTGCATTTAACATTTGTGATATATCGCATCGTTTTCCGTTTAGCTTTATGCGCTTTAAACGTATGTATTTGTACATAAGTGAGCGTGGTAATTTAGGTACGGCTTTGGTAATGAATTTGTCAAGCCTTTGTCCGCTGTCATTTTGATTTATGATAAACTGTTTCATTGATCTTACCTCTTGGCATTTGTACATTTATTATAGCATAAAATCGTTCATTTGTCTACTCTATCATATGAGTTCAATTGTAATTTTTTGTAGGATTACAATAGATGTGAGACAAAATTAAGAAAAAAAGATAGCGAATCAGCATGAACCTGTGTTACAATTAAGTTGCAAC
>CADBQZ010000166.1 GCA_902796865.1 uncultured Ruminococcus sp.
ATCAGACATTTCTGCTGGTTTTGTTTCACTTATTATCCCGACGGGACAGCATATGCTGCTTGTGCCTCTTTTAAGGTCACCATCGATCTTTTCTATATCATAATACGATTTAAGATCGTAATATGCGCCGATCGAATATTTTATGCTCAGAAGAGCATCTGTAAGAACGGTACCACCGTTTGCGCCTACCTCCATCCAATATGACGAATAACCGAGTTTTTTCATTGTGAACATAAAATCTTCGGAGGTAAGAGAGGTATAGTGTGCAAGTGAATTATAACCAAGACCGCCAAGCATATTCACATGAAGATACTTTTTTTCGGTCTTTGTCCGGTAATAAGGTTCATCGGTACTGTCGGTCACGAGCGGTTCAGAGGTCCTGAGTACGCCGCCGTCATTTGAAGCGAAACCGATATTCATAGAAAATGAGAGGAAAAATTCACCTATAAACACTATTGAAAATATCAGACTGACTGTTCGGGTATTAAGATGTCCCTGCTTGTACATTGCAAGAGAAACTATGTATACGAGCAGCGCACAGGCAAACAGTCCGACTATTATTTTAAAATGCTTTTTGTTTATATCTAAAGAGTTTATATAACTCATAAGATCAGAATGTCTTGTTTTTACAATGTAAAATGAAAGAGCCGCAGAAGCAACAGATAATACTATAAGGAATATTGCTGCCGGAGAGCGTTTACATTGTTTATTAGCAGGGTATTTCAGCTGTCCTGCTGCAAGCTTCATCATTGTGAAAACTATTATAAATCCGTATCTGAGCGGAAAACACTGATAACTTCCGGTATGCCATAGCTTATTTACTGTATCAAATAGTACCGGAATAAACAGTATACCAAGAGTGATAAGGTCATATCTTACCGTTTTCTTCTTTAAGAGAGGAGACCTGAAATAGAGAGGCAATACTGCCCAGAAAAGCGCTGTGAGCATAAGCAAAGCAAGCTTATCGTCTAGCATATCGAACATAGGCTTGAATGCAAGCTCTGTAAGTGTATTTCCGCTTCTTGCCGAGCTGCTGACCTGCATAAAGGCACAAAGCCATATCGGAGCAGTGACCAGCGCTGAAGCAAAACTTGTAAGGATAAAGTATAAAGAAGCAGTTTTTTTCTGCTCTTTTTTACAGCGTATCCTTATAAAGAGAGGAACAGTAAGCAGTATATATATTATCAGCATGAACGATATATAATAATTTATCGCCATAGCTGAAATTAAACATATAAAATAAAGCCATGGTTTCCCACAAAGGCACATTCTTTCTATTCCGAGAACGAGCAGAGGGAAAAGTGCCAGCATATCAAGCCAAACAAGTGTCTGGCAATACATTATACCATAACCGCAGCAGCCATACATAACAGCTAATACTACGGAAAAAATGGGAGACAGACTTTTATACGAATATTTCAAATAAACCGCTGCGGTAAAAGCCGATAATGCAAGCTTGACCGCAAGGAGTATGTTTACAAGATATACAATATCCTGCTTTGCAACGAATTTAACTGTAATGTACAAAGGGCTTGCAAGGAAGAATAAGAATACGCCCCAGAAGTTCATGCCTCCGGCATTTCCTGTACTATACAGTATGCTTGTTTTCCCGTCCAGGATATCTTTAAGATCCATAAGAAGAGGTATGGTCTGCTGATCCATGTCACACCATGAGATCGTATTATCACCGAAAGGGAAAATACCGTACAAAGCGAACATAGCTGATACGACAATGAGGACTGCCGCCGGAGCTATAATAAGAGAGAGGTTATTATTCGCTTTCATAATATCACGTTATTTTGTATATATAAAAATTAAATTTTATTTATACATCTCTAATTCTTAATTAACTTACCAATATTATACACCATAAATCATCTTAAATCAAGTACTTTTTAACAAAGAATTATAAAGTTTTTAAATTTTATAGCTTTGCACAAAATGAATAATTCTTTAATTTTTTTTTTGTAAATGTGCTAAAACACAATATTAAAATTAAAAACTAAAAGGGACTTTTTAACGAAAAAGTCCCTTTTAGGTCAGCTTAATACTATATAATCACCGCTTGCATAACCGGTCGTTCCGTTATAGTTCACTACATACCAGCCATTCCCGACATCACCATAAATACTGATCCTGCTCTGATCCGGGATACTGCCTGTTATTTTTCCATTCGTAGACGGATAGTCTCTTATGTTGAGATTTGATCCATCTGCTGAAACGATGCCAACCGATACAGGACCCGGCTCTGCAAATGGGATACCAAAATAATCGCATAATGAACCGGTAAGATTTTTAGCAATATTGTTTAGATTTCTTTTTATCCATGCTTCGTCGTCAATGTTATCATGATATCCAAGCTCGCAGAGTACCGCAACTGCTTTTGTTTTTGATATTTCAGCAAGACTTCTTGTCGGTACAGCACTCGCCTTATCCGGAAGCGGATATATCTGTTTGAGATTATTAGCTATTATATTAGCAAGTCTTTCTGAATTGCTGCTTGAAGGTTCATAAAAGATATTTATCCCTCTAAGAAGACCGGAAAGTCTGTCAGGCGAAGCGTTTGAATGAAGTGCAAGATGTACGTCATAGTATGCAGAGTTGGAATCAATTATCGCACCCGAAACATTTCGTTCACGGTCATTTCTTACATATGAGATACCGCATGAACGAAGATAAGGCTCCATTCTGTCGGCAAGCAGATTCATGTAAAGTTCTTCATTGCCGCCAGATATATAATTATTGAATTCCTGAGTGGAAGGACTTAAAAATACTTTCGGCATATTCTTTGCTCCTTTTTTGTTGTTGTGACCGCTATGGTCTTCTATAAGATATGAATCAGCATATAAAAAAGTTACGGTGAAAGTTATGTGATGAAAGTGAAAAAATCGAAAAAACTATTGACAAAGCTATCTATAATATGCTATAGTATGTACAGAAATCTAAACAAGAACATATGTTCTTTAAGTAATAGTTTAGAAAGCTAAACCAAGGAGGTAAAATGAGAGCGTGTATATACGACAGATCATGTCAATGTTTTGATGATTGCTGTGACTGCAAAGCAGTTTTGAACAAACGTATCGCAGATCATGCGGATGATATTGCAGAGTATGAAAACGAAAAAGAACGTGAAGAAAAAGCGCTTCGTGATAAAAGGGAGGGATAAAATGACTGAAATACAGCTTGAAAAGATAAATATACTTTCAAGACTGAAGTTCGCTGAAAAAAAGATAAGATCGCTTGCAGCATTGAAAGAACGTGATATACAGCGTGCTGAAAGCTTTCTTAAGGGATTTCCTGATAAAGAAGACCAGGCAGGCATGAAAGAGTGTATCCTGCAAACAGAAAGACTGAAAAAAATATCAGCCGATAATTACAATGACGCATTGAAAGAATATAATTTAATATACGAAGATACTATGCGTCTTATAAATGACATTCCAGATCAGCAGCTAGCAGAGACTTTGAGGCTTAGGTATATAGATGATCTTACGTGGGAAGAGATCGCTGTGCGTACATACTATAGTCTAAGGAATGTCAAATATATGCATAAAAAGGCTTTGGATATGATCAAAATTTAGAAAACTGAATAAAATTCCAAAAAACACTTGATTTTTTCTAAACTCTGTGATATAATGAAACTACAATAAAAAAACAGGAGTGTTTAGAAATGGAAGAATTTCATGAAAGACTCAAAAAAGCAATGGAAGAAAAAAATATCAGTCAGACAGAGCTATGCCTGAGGACCGGTATACCAAAATCGGCAATGTGTCAGTATATTTCGGGTGCTTTTCGTCCAAAGCAGCAGCGTACTCATCTTATTGCCAGGGCGCTTGGTGTCAGCGAGATGTGGCTGAGCGGTCTGGAAGAAAACAAGCATGAAAAGCCATCTGATGATGAAATTAAATTTGCCTTATGGGGCGGAACTGAAGGTATCACCGATGAAATGTATGAGGAGGTAAAACAGTTTGCGGAAATGGTTCGTCTTCGTGAACAGGCAAAACTCAGTAAAGACGGTAAATAGAGGTAATAGTCTATGAATAAAAGCGTTAAGCTTGATAATATCGCCGAAAAAGACGATATAGAGATAATGGAGATAAGATCAGAAAGCTGTCCGTCGGTATCAGTAATGGCGGACAGTGGAAGATGCTATATCGGCATTGACAGCAGGAATCTATCGGGTGCCGAAGAAATAGTACGTAAAGCTCACGAGCTTGGACATTGTGAGACAGGCGCATTCTACAACAGATATGCTGCCTGCGACCTTGTATCAAGATGTGAGTATCGTGCTGATGTATGGGCGATAGAAACGCTTGTAACACGCACAGAGCTTATGGAAGCTATGCGTTCGGGGAAAACAGAGATATGGGAACTTGCGGAATATTTTTCGGTAACGGAAGATTTTATGCGTAAGGTCTGTGTGCACTATGGATTTCTTGATATGTAAAGATGATGTATAGATCATAATAAAGAAAGTGAAATTATAGGATAAGATCGGAAATTATACTGTTTGAAACAAGAAAGCCCTTTGGCGTAAGAGAAAGTCTGTTATTCTGCTTTGTCATAAGTCCGGCTTTTATGAATTTTTCCGAGCGTTCTGAAATGATATGAGCCTTTTCAGGATAATCATCAAGTGCTATGCCTTCTTTGAGTCTTAGGCCAAGCATTATCCTTTCATCATATCCGCCGGCTGCATCATCGGTGATTTTATAAGACATCGGAGCTTTAAAAAAATCTTCTATAGAATCAGGAAGAAAATAACGTTTGCCTTTATGATAAGAGTGTGCCGACGGTCCGAAGCCTATGTATTCTTCACAGTGCCAGTATTTTAGATTGTGTCTGCTTTCATATCCTTTTTTGGATAAATTGGATATTTCATATTGCATGAATCCTTTTTGTTCAAGCTTATTTACCATAAACAGATAGAGTTCTGCTGAGTAGTCATCGTCGGGAAGTGTATTTATAAATTCTTCATTGTAAAAAGGCGTTCCGGGTTCAGCTTTAAGTATATAGCTTGAAATATGCGTCACCGGAAGATCACTTATCATATCTATCGTGTGTCCAAGTTTTTGCGTCGTCTGAGCAGGAAGGCCTGTCATTATATCACAAGAGATGTTATTAAAACCGCAGCTGTAAGCTTCATTTACAGCTGCGGCTGCTTTTTCATAATTGTGTAGCCGTCCCAGAAGCTTCAATTCATCATCATTTGCCGACTGAACTCCGAATGAAAGTCTGTTTATGCCTGCTTGTCTGTACAATTCGAGTTTATTTCTGTATACAGTTGACGGATTTACTTCCATGGTCACTTCAGGAGAAATAATATCAAACTTATTCTTTAAAGCTTCGAGCATAAGTGATATGCTTTCCGCTTTAAGAAGTGACGGAGTGCCGCCGCCAAAATAAATTGTATCAGAAGTTATTCTTTCTGGAAAATTTTCAATATCACGAACAATAGCCCTTACAAATCTCATCTCGTTATCAGCAGTATAATTTTTCGAGAAGAAATCACAGTAAGGGCATTTTTTTGCACAGAAAGGGACGTGTATATATATACCCGTCATTTTGTATCGATCCTTATTGCAGGAACAAGCTTAAAAAACAGAGCATCACCTATACGGGTGATAAGGAATGCTCCTATAAGCGCTCCTGCCATGTAGTAAAGTCCGATAGTCGAGTCGATCTTTATGTAAGTAAATACCACAAAGATCAAAACTAAAACATCGACTATCACATGAAATATAGCTGAATGTATATCATTAGTGCTTCTTTTTCCGCAGGCAGGACAAACAGTGCCTTTTGATTGTGGATTGCCTGCAAAAGCTTTTTTGATTGGTGATATAGTTTTTTCTCCGCAATGCGGACAAGTATGCTTCATTTAAAAAACTCCTTTATTCATCAAGTTTTAATACGCTCATGAATGCTTCCTGAGGAACGGTCACTGTTCCTAACTGACGCATTCGCTTTTTACCTTCTTTTTGCTTTTCAAGCAGCTTTTTCTTTCTTGTTATATCGCCGCCGTAGCATTTAGCCAGAACGTCTTTACGAAGAGCTTTTACAGTTTCTCTTGCAATTATTTTTCCGCCTATTGCTGCCTGTATCGGAACTTCAAAAAGCTGGCGCGGGATATTTTCTTTAAGCTTTTCTACCATTTTTCTACCTCTTGAATAAGCGCCGTCAGCGTGTACGATAAATGAAAGTGCATCGACTATATCGCCGTTGAGAAGTATGTCAAGCTTCACGAGTTTTGAAGGAACATATCCTTTCATCTCGTAATCAAATGAAGCGTAGCCTCTTGTGCGTGATTTCAAAGCATCGAAAAAGTCATATACTATCTCGTTGAGCGGCAGCTGATAGTGCAGTGCCACACGGCTTTCATCAAGATATTTCATGTCGTTGAATGTTCCTCGTCTTTCCTGACAAAGTTCCATTATGCTTCCGACAAAATCCGAAGGCGCTAATATCTCAGCGTTAACCACAGGCTCTTCGGCACTTTCTATCGTTCCGGGGTCAGGGAAATTTGTAGGATTGTCTATCATAAGCGTTTCGCCGCTTGCTAAAGTTACTTTGTATATTACCGAAGGTGCGGTAGTGATAAGATCGAGATTATATTCTCTCTCAAGTCTTTCCTGGATTATCTCCATATGAAGAAGTCCTAAGAATCCGCATCTGAATCCGAATCCAAGTGCAGCAGATGTTTCGGGTTCAAATGAAAGCGCAGCATCATTGAGCTGAAGTTTTTCAAGAGCATCACGAAGATCGCCGTATTTTGCACCGTCTGCCGGATAGATACCGGAATAGACCATAGGGTTTACTTTTCTATAACCCGGAAGTGCTTCATCACATGGGCGTTCAGAAAGAGTAACTGTATCACCGACCTGAGTATCGCCAATACTTTTTATAGAAGCGGATATGTAGCCTACTTCGCCGGCAGTAAGACTGCCTCTGTTTATGTGACTGTCAGCATCCATGTAACCTGCTTCTACAACGTCAAATTCCGCACCGGTAGCCATAAGCTTTATACGATCGCCTGTTTTAACAGTGCCTTCCTTGACACGAACGTAGATTATAACGCCTTTATATGCGTCATAATAGCTGTCGAATATAAGCGCTTTCAGCGGCTTTTCGGGGTCTCCGGAAGGAGAGGGGATATCGGTCACTATCTTTTCGAGGACTTGTTCTATATTTATGCCGGCTTTAGCTGAAATTTTTGGAGCGTCCATTGCCGGTATGCCTATAACGCTTTCTATCTCTTCACACACTCTTTCGGGGTCTGCCGAAGGGAGATCTATCTTATTTACGACAGGGACTACTTCAAGATCATGCTCGATAGCAAGATATGTATTGGCAAGCGTCTGAGCTTCTATGCCCTGTGAAGCGTCAACAACAAGTATCGCTCCTTCACAGGCAGCAAGAGAACGTGATACTTCATAGTTGAAGTCAACGTGTCCTGGTGTATCTATGAGATTGAATATATATTCTTTTCCGTCTTCTGCTTTATATGTAAGGCGTACAGCTCTTGCCTTTATAGTGATGCCTCTTTCACGCTCGATGTCCATGTTGTCGAGCAGCTGTTCTTCCATATCACGTTCTGCCACAGTGTATGTTTTTTCAAGTATCCTGTCTGCAAGAGTAGATTTTCCGTGATCTATGTGAGCTATTATGCAGAAGTTGCGAATGTTTTCGTTTGCCAAAGCCTTTCCCTCCGAATAAAATATCTATATATAGTAAACGACAAATATATTTAAGTCTAATATAAATTATAACATAGATTTTGCCGGTTGTCCACAGATTTTTTAAAAAACGTTTTTGTTAAGGAAATATTGCCGTATAAAGAGCAATGCTCCTCTGATAACAGAGGAGCATTTTTAATGATAGGGCTTATGCCCCGTATAAACTGATTTACTGGACTTTGTAAGCGTCGATCATCTTCTTGACCATCTGGCCGCCTACTGAACCGGCTTCTCTTGATGTGAGATCACCGTTATATCCCTGCTTTAAGTTTACGCCTACTTCGCTTGCAGCTTCCATTTTAAATCTTTCAAGAGCTTCTTTGCCCTTCTGAGTAAATTCACCTTTCATTTTGAATACCTCTTTAAAAATTATTTTCTGCCGCATTAGTATTATTATCTTTTTAAAGAGATATATTAAAGGAAATTTTTTCAAAGAGAAAGGTTTCTTATTTTTTTACGCAAAGGGAGTATGTAAGACGGAGCGGCTGAAAGCTCATCTATGCCCATTTCAAGGAACTTCTTTGTAAGTTCTGTATCTGCTGCGAGTTCACCGCATATGCCAATCCACTTTCCATTTTTGTGAGCATTGTCTGCTGCCGTTTTTATAAGTCTTATGACCGGCTCGTTTCTCTTATAAATATGAGATATACTGCTGTTCTGTCTGTCACAGGCTAAAGTATATTGCAGCAGATCGTTAGTTCCGACACTAAAAAAATCGACCAGTGGTGCAAGCCTGTCACTCATTATGGCAGCAGCAGGTGTTTCTATCATGATGCCGTGTTCTGTATTTTCATCGAAAGAGATACCTTCCTGCAAAAGCTCCTGCCTTACTTCTTTGCAGATATCAAGAGCCTCTGTGACTTCTGTTTCGTCAGTTATCATAGGAAACATTATTCCAAGTCTGCCAAATACAGAAGCACGGTAAAGAGCACGAAGCTGTATCTTGAAAATATCCTTATGCAGAAAGCTCGCTCTGATGCCTCGTATTCCGAGTGCAGGATTTTCTTCAGGAGTCAGTTTTATAAATTCAGGCTGTTTGTCCGCACCGATATCAAGTGTTCTTATTATGACCTTTTTGCCCTGCATTTTTTCAAGTACGCTTTTGTAGGCTTCAAACTGTTTTTGCTCATCCGGAGCATTATTTGAATCCAAAAAGAGAAATTCGCTTCTGAAAAGACCGATGCCTTCAGCATCGTTTTTCAACGCTTCATCAGCATCTTCAGCAGAACCTATGTTTGCAAAAAGCTTTATTCCCATTCCGTCGAGAGTAATTGTTTCTTTTCCTTTGAGATCATAAAGAAGGTCTTTTTGTATTGCTTCATTCTGCTGCTTTTCATTGAATTCTTTTAAAAATTCTTCATCAGGCGATATTACCACTTCGCCCGAATATCCATCAACAGTTATTATATCATCGTCGTTTAAATTCTCTAAAAATTTATTGCCGACGCCTACGACTGCAGCGATACCCATACTTCTTGCAAGTATTGCAGTATGTGAATTTACCGAACCGTTTTCTGTCACAAAAGCAAGTATCTTATCTTTAGGCAGTGCTACCGTTTCACTCGGAGTAAGATCGTCAGCTGCGATGATCGCTTTATGACTGAACTCCTGTATGGTATTTTTAGAACCCGTAAGATTTTTTATAAGTCTCTTTACGATATCCTGTACATCAGCAGCCCTTGCCTGCATATAATCGTCGTCCATAGAAGAAAATCTTTCGGCAAATTTTTTTCCAGTGATAAATACTGCATATTCTGCATTAGTTTTCATTGAATATAATACGTCTTTTATATGGCTGTTGAATTCCTTATCTTCTGTCATCAGTGCGTGCATACCGAATATCTCAGCGATCTCTTCGTCTGAATTTTCGAGCACCTTTTTATAATCAGCATCAATATCTAAAAGAGTCTTTTTTTTGGCTGCTTCAAATCTTTCAAGTTCAGCATCGGTATCTTCAGAGATAGTATGAGAAACGCCCGGTTCATAACGATGAAGAATTTTTACTTTGCCTGCTGCAAGAGCGCCGCTTGCGCCTGTTCCGTTCAGTTTAAGCATAGCTATATATCCTCTTTGCCCAGATCATAGATTTTGCTTGAAAAATTCTTCAACGGCATTTGCAGCTATCTGCTCGTCCGGACCTTCAATAGTTATTGTAACGGTATCGCCTTTTCTTACACCCATACTCATAACAGCCATAAGCATTGTAAGATCATTTGAAACATCGCCTTTTTTTATTATGATAGTACTCTTGAATGTTCCGGCAAGTTTAACAAGGTTTCCGGCAGGACGTCCGTGTATGCCGTTTGCAGCTGTAACAGTGTAATCGAATGTTTTCATAAGCGTTCCTCCTTTTGAATGATCATTATAGTGATTTTTTTATATTATACAATAAAATACAGTCGTTGTCAACCGCTATGAAAAAGTGGAAATGAACAATTGCAGATTTTATAATTGTAAATAGATATTGTTGTTTATTTGATCCTATAACACCGCAAAAATCCACTTTCAAAAAATCAACAGCCGCACAGTGATTTAAAGTACTGTAACGGCTGAAGGTTTATCGTATGAAGAGGAATGCACTAGTATTGTTAATCAAAAATTGTCAACTGATAAACGAGTTTTAAAAGAAAACATTAATTGGCTAATTCCGCTCTTTTAGCTTTTTCACATATATCAGACATTACAGTAAATGGATTTGCTCCTTCTTCACTTCCGGAAATATCTCCAACAATATTGAATTGCTTAATATATGTAAGATCTGAAGCATATGATTCAAATTCACTAACTGAAACAGAATCGTTATTGTCCAGTACTAAAAAAACATTGCCATCACGTCCTTGAGATGCATATAAATACGGTTCTTATCTAAACAATGCCTTTATCGAAAAGCTGAAATTGTTATATTTTTAAATGATATAAATTTATCAATAGCCGTGATCGTCCATCCAGTCACCTACCGCATTTTGAAATTCTTTATCATTGATGTTGCCGTCTTTATTACTGTCGTTATTGCTGTAATAGCTGTCATTTTTGTTATAATTTCCGTTTCCAGTGGACGAACGTTTCGATGATGAGCCACAGCCTATTGCAGATAAACTATACATTGTCAAAACTGCTATAACCGCAATCGTTCTTATTGCTTTACTCATTTTCATATAAAAACCTCCTATTATTTATCTTTCATCAAGCGGCACTCTTGGACTGCTATCCAGATTGTGATGTTTTATCCATCACTTATCATATGCTTCCACATCTGGGTCTCTTTTACTGTCATCACAGGCAGTAAAAAAAGACAACGAAGCGCCAATAATCAAGAGAGCCAATAAACCTGTAAATAATCTTTTAAACATAATATTTTTCCTCATGGTATCAATCCTTATAGTCATGCTGAAAACCACATTTTCCGCAGCAATAGGTACTCATTTTCTTTCCTAAAGCACCGCCGAGCAATCCGACAGGTCCCAAAAGTATTCCGCCAACCGCTGCTTTACCGACACTATAGCCTTTCTTAGAAGTATCGACTTTTTTCCAATTGAGACTTTCACCACACATGGGACATTTATTTGGTGTATAACCCATACCCTCACCTCTCTTAAACATGATAATTAAATAGTGCACTTTTTTATTATTAATCCCATTATTGCACTTATATAGGTGCAATAATATTGTAGCATAGATATATAATAATGAGAGGAGAATTTGTATAGAATGAACAAGGAAGTTGAAATCAAGATTAGA
>CADBQZ010000167.1 GCA_902796865.1 uncultured Ruminococcus sp.
ACACATCATTCTGCATACAGGCAGATACTGTTCTCGGCGGTGCAATATTCCTTCTTCTTCCTGAAAGATTCATAGCCGCTTCGGGAAAATATTTTTCTGCGGCAGTAACAGACAAAAATAGTTTTGCAGGCAAGGAAATGGAATTTGCCGCCAGATCGCTGTCGGATATAAGAAACAATATAAACGATGTTATAAAGCTTATTTCACAGCGAACAGCACCATACAGCATGGCAGATGATGTATGCGAAAAAGTATGCTCAAAATGCAGAAGCAAACTGGATTGCTGGGAAAAGAATTATGAACGCACAAACACTTTGTTCCATAAAGCAGAAACACAAAAGATCAACGGATCTGATAATGCATTTTTAGGATTTGAATGTCTGCATTATTCTGAACTTGCCAAAGAATTTGAAAAGGCTCGTGAACAGGCCGCATTCAATAAAATGCTCAGCATTAAAATAGCCGAAGACCAGAATCTTTTATTTGCACAGATGAAAGCTTCGGAAGAAATGATAATGTCACTGTCTGAAAGAATGAATGTGAACATATCAGGCAGCATCACAGCCAATCTTTCACGGATACTGACAAAATATAATATCATGCACAAAGATGCGATAGCATACTACACATCCGAAAATAAGCTTATAGTTGAGATATACTCTGAAAGCAGCAGCCTTTGTGAGCCTAAGGAGATAAGCCGAATACTCACAAAAGAGCTTGGCACAGCACTTGAATACTCCAAACCATTCGAGTGCAGCGATGAGACCAGATTAAGATTCAACCAGAAAAGCAGATACTCTGTCAGCTGCATATCAAAACAGATGAGTGCCATAAACGGTTCGCCTTCCGGCGACAGATGCGGCTGCTTTACCGACGGACTTGGATCCGCATATATATTTATATCCGATGGAATGGGCAGCGGCGGCAAGGCTTCTCTTGATGCTGAAATATCATCAAAGCTTTTCAAAAGACTCATACGTGCCGGAATGAACTGTGAAAGTGCAGTAAAGATGATAAATTCAGTAATGCTCACAAAATCAACAGATGAAAGCTTTGCAACGCTTGACATTGCTAAAATAGATCTTGAGACCGGTGAACTTGTACTCTATAAGTCAGGAGCATCAGCAACGCTTATAAAATATGATGATGCTGTAATGATGTTTGCACTTCCTTCTAATCCTGTTGGGATAATCCCAGACCCTGTTATATGCAGAAAAGAATGCAGATTCGATAAAAACAGCATTCTCGTTATGATGTCAGACGGCGTTCCGGAAGCTGCTTACCCGTATATAAAAGAACAGCTTAGTATAAGCGAACCGACAGAAAATACAGCAGAAAATATCTGTATGTATTCACATAAGATCACCTCCGCAACGATGCCTGATGATGTTACTGTTGCAATAGTAATGCTTAAAGAAAATGATATTTAGATGTCTCAAATGCTCAACAAATATGCCACAAATAATCGAATTTGGGTATAAATCAAATATTTTCAACACCCATTATTGTAATATTGCACTAAAATAGACAACCTAAAATATATAATTTTCATGAAGTTTATTAATATTCGCTAAAAAAGCTTGAATATTATGCCAAAAAATGTTAAAATAAATGTAATAAGGAGGATTTGTATATATGAACAATTACAACACAGAAAATTTACCCGAGGATTATAAGTTCCCGCTCTATCTTTTCTATCAGGGAAAGAATAGTGAAGCTTATAAATTTTTCGGAGTACACAAGATCAAAAAAGATAATAAAGAGCAGCACTGCTTCAGAGTATGGGCACCAAATGCAGTAAGCGTTTCAGTAGTAGGCGACTTTAACGGCTGGGATAAATCTGCTGATCCAATGAGAGTCGTTTCAGACGGCGTATGGGAATGCACCATGCCGGCATTGGAACAGTATGCAGCATACAAATACTGCATCGAGACCAAAGACGGTAAATTTCTTTTAAAAGCAGACCCCTATGCACCTCACTTTGAAACAAGACCCGGAACAGCTTCAAAGATCTATGATTCGAGCTATAAATGGCGTGATATTGACTGGGAACAGGAAAAATCAGAGAAAGTCATCTATAAAAGTCCGGTAAATATTTATGAAGTGCATCTCGGCTCATGGATACTCAACGAAGACGGCACAGTACTTTCTTATGTGGCATTTGCAGATAAGATAATCCCATATATGAAAAAAATGTCATATACTCATATCGAGCTTATGCCGCTTACCGAATTCCCTTATGACGGTTCATGGGGCTATCAGGTAACAGGATATTACGCTCCTACGTCCAGATTCGGAACACCTGATGATTTCAAATGTATGATAGACAAGTTCCATATGGCTGGAATAGGCGTTATACTCGACTGGGTACCGGCTCACTTCCCTAAGGACGAAGCAGGTCTTTACGAATTTGACGGAAACTGCTGCTATGAATACACAGATGAAAGAAAACGTGAACATAAGGCATGGGGCACAAGAGTATTCGACTACGGCAGAGGCGAAGTATGTTCTTTCCTCATTTCAAGTGCAAACTACTGGATAACCGAATATCATATAGACGGTATCCGTGTTGACGCTGTAGCTTCTATGCTTTATCTTGATTATGACAGACGTGACGGAGAATGGTGCCCGAATATAAACGGCGGAAAAGAAAATCTTGAAGCTATTGAATTCTTAAAGCATCTCAACGAAGCTGTATTCTTAAAGCATCCTGATGTTCTTATGATAGCCGAAGAATCGACAGCCTGGCCTATGGTCACAAAGCCTACAGATATGGGCGGTCTTGGATTCAATTTCAAGTGGAACATGGGCTGGATGAATGATATGCTCCAGTATATGTCATTAGACCCTATCTACAGAGCATTCAATCACGATAAACTTACATTCTCATTCTTCTACTGCTTCTCGGAAAACTATATACTTCCTATTTCACACGACGAAGTAGTACACGGAAAATGTTCTATGCTTGAAAAAATGCCTGGAACTTATGAACAAAAACTCAGTTCCTACAGAGCATTCCTAGCTTATATGATGGCTCATCCTGGTAAAAAGCTCCTGTTCATGGGTCAGGAATTCGCTCAGACTTATGAGTGGAACTATAAAACTCAGCTTGACTGGGAAGCTTTACAGGACGAAGGTCACGCTAAATTTGAACTTTATTCGCAAAAGCTCAACAAATTCTACGTTGAAAATGCACCGCTGTGGGAGAATGATGACTCATGGCAGGGATTCAGCTGGATCTCAAATGACGACTATAAGCAGAGTATTATCGCTTTCAGACGTTTTGACGATCATCAGAACGAATTGATAATCGTGTGCAACTTTGTTCCGGTCGAAAGACATGATTACAAAATAGGCGTTCCTTATGAGGGTATGTATGAGCTTGTATTCAATTCAGATGATACAGAATTCGGCGGAACAGGTCTTACTTCAAAGAGGATCGCTTCACAGTCGTATATGATGCACGGATTCGACGACTGCATATCTCTCGATCTTGCACCGCTTTCTGTAATATATCTAAGACCGATACCAAAAAACAAACATGTAAATGATAATGTTTCCGAAGCAGGTGAAATGTCACACGCCAAGGAAAGAAAGATCAAAGCTAAGGTAACTAAAAAGCGTTCAAAAAGATCGCAGTGATAATAGAAAATCCGCTGCTTTTCAGCAGCTTCCAAGGAGGATAAATTAATGTATATTAAAAAGGAATGTGTAGCTATGCTGCTTGCAGGCGGACAGGGCAGCAGACTTTATGCACTTACACAGGATATGGCAAAACCTGCTGTGCCTTATGGTGGAAAATACCGCATAATAGACTTTCCACTCTCAAATTGTATAAATTCGGGTATTGATACTGTCGGTGTTCTTACACAGTATCAGCCGCTCGTACTTAATGACTATATAGGCAACGGACAGCCATGGGATCTCGACAGAGTTCACGGCGGTGTTCATGTTCTTCCGCCTTATCAGACATCTGTAGGTGCTTCATGGTACGAAGGTACTGCAAATGCTATATATCAGAATATGAGCTTTATCGAAAGATATGATCCTGAGTATGTTATTGTACTCGGCGGTGACCATATCTACAAGATGGATTACTCAAAAATGGTTGACTTCCACAAAGAAAATAACGCTGATCTTACTATCGCAGTTCAGCAGGTATCTCTTGAAGAAGCAACAAGAATGGGTATCATGATATGCGAGCCTGATTCACCAAAAGTAGTAGACTTTGAAGAAAAGCCTGCTAAGCCAAAGTCAACACTGGCGTCAATGGGTATTTATGTTTTCACATGGAAAAAGATGAAACAATATCTTATAGAAAATGAAAATGCAGATACCGGTTCAAAGGACTTTGGTAAGGATATAATCCCTTCAATGCTCAAAGAAGGCGAAAGACTCTTTGCTTACACATTCGATGGCTACTGGAAAGATGTTGGTACACTCGATAGTCTCTGGGAAGCTAATATGGATCTTTTAAGCCCTAGCGTCCCGCTTGATCTTTATGAGCAGAACTGGAAGGTATATTCAAGAAATGATAATATGCCTCCGCATTATATCGGAAGCTCAGCTGAAGTAGAAAATTCAATGATAACCGAAGGAAGCGTTATCAACGGAAAAGTAGATTTTTCAATAATCTTCTCGGGTGCTGTTATCGAAGAAGGCGCTACAGTAAATTACAGTATAGTTATGCCAGGCACGGTCATCAAAAAAGGCGCTGTTGTTGAATATTCTATAATCGGACAGGACAGCGTTATCCATGAGAACGCAAAGATCGGTCTCAGACCTGAAGACGTTCCGAACCGTGACGAATGGGGTATCGCTGTA
>CADBQZ010000168.1 GCA_902796865.1 uncultured Ruminococcus sp.
CTCGACTGTTTCTCTCATCTGAGTACCACGAACGATACTGTCATCAACAAACAGAAGTTTCTTGCCGTATATAAGGTCGTGTACCGGTATAAGCTTCATTTTTGCAACTTTGTTTCGGATATTCTGATGTGTCGGCATAAAGCTTCTTGGCCATGTAGGAGTATATTTTACAAAAGGCCTTGCGAATGGTATACCGCTTTTGTTTGCATATCCAATAGCGTGAGGTACACCTGAATCCGGAACGCCACATACATAATCAACATCTGGGAGCTTGCCGTTTTTCATATCGGTCTCTGCCATTATCTCACCGTTTCTTGCCCTCATGATCTCAACATTAACGCCTTCATAGCAGGCATTCGGATAACCGTAATATGTCCACAAAAAAGTACATATCTTCATATCATCCGTACCCTCAGACAATATTGTATATCCGTCTTTTGTGATCTCCGTTATCTCGCCGGCTTTAAGTTCATGACAAGTAGTATATCCAAGCTTCTGGAAAGCAAATGATTCAAAAGAAAAGCAATATCCGTCAGAACGTTTTCCGATTATTATAGGCAAACGTCCATGCTTGTCTCTTGCACACATTATTTTATTCTCAGTCATTATAACGAGAGACATAGTGCCTTCTATTTTTTCCTGAGCATATCTTATACCTTCGACAAAAGAATCTTTTTGTGCAATAAGTGCGCCGATAAGTCCACCGGAATTGATAGCTCCGCTGCTCATCGTTTCAAAATTTGCACAGCCCTTTTCAAGCAGTTCGATATAAAGCTGTTCTGCATTGTTGATTATGCCGATAGAGCATATCGCATACAGTCCAAGTTTTGAACGAACCATGATAGGCTGTGGATCAGTATCGCTTATACAGCCTATACATATATTTCCTTTCATATTAACGACATCATTTTCAAATTTTGTACGGAAAGGTGAATTCTCTATACTGTGAATATTTCTCTGAAATCCACAGTCGGCTGAATAGGAAGTCATTCCTCCTCTCCTTGTACCAAGATGAGAATGATAGTCTGTACCGAAAAATACGTCCTGAATACAGTCATTTGCCGAGACTGCTCCAAAAAAACCGCCCATAAAATACTCCCGTTCTGCCGCCGCATAAATTATTATACTTAACGGAAACATCTCCCGACGGCAAATGAGATATTCCGATCATTAACATTTTTTGATATTAGGCTCTGTTTATTATTCGCCCATGAGACGCTTCATTATTTCATTGTAAGCATCTTCAACGCCTCCCATATCACGTCTGAATCTGTCCTTGTCAAGCTTTTCGTGAGTTGTGCTGTCCCAGAAACGACAGGTATCCGGTGAGATCTCATCAGCTAATATAATATCGCCTTTAAAACGTCCGAATTCGATCTTGAAATCTATAAGATCAATATTGAGCTTCTTGAAAAATTCTTTCATAAAAGCATTTACTTTAAAAGCATATTCTGTGATCTTATCAACTTCTTCTTCAGTTGCAAGACCAAGACCGAATGCATAATATTTATTTATGAACGGATCGCCAAGATCATCATTTTTATAACTGAATTCAAGTGTAGGCTGCTTTAAAGGTGTGCCTTCTTCTATACCAAGCTTTTTTGAAAAGCTGCCGGCTGCAACATTTCTTACAATAACTTCAAGCGGAACTATCTCAACTTTTTTTACGATCGTTTCTCTATCGTTTAGTTCTTTAACAAGATGTGTTGGGATACCCTCTTTTTCAAGAAGTCCGAACATATAATTTGTCATTCTGTTGTTTATACTTCCCTTACCAACAATAGTACCCTTCTTTTCACCGTTGAATGCTGTCGCATCATCTTTGTAATCAACGATAACATAGTCAGGATCATTTGTAGCAAAAACTTTTTTTGCCTTTCCTTCGTAAAGCTGTTCTTTCTTTTCAAGATTTTCAATGTTTGCCATTTTTAAATTCCTCCGTTTATTATCAATAAGGGTCATTGCCCTAAATTAAACTTATTTAAACTGTGCAGATACAGCAGCATCTTTTTCTTTGACCTTTTCAGCCATAGAAACTTTCATAGCATCTAACTTTGATGCAAGTTCATCATCTGAAAGTGCGAGCATCTGTACCGCAAGTATTGCTGCATTTGCAGCACCGTCTATAGCAACTGTTGCGACCGGTATGCCGCTTGGCATCTGTACTGTCGCTAAAAGTGCATCGAGTCCGTCTAATGTAGATGACTTAATAGGTATACCTATCACCGGAAGTGTTGTATGCGCTGCAAGCACTCCGCCAAGATGTGCTGCTTTTCCGGCTGCTGAGATTATAACACCAAAGCCATCAGACTTTGCATTTTTTGAAAACTCTGCTGCCAGATCAGGAGTTCTGTGTGCCGACATTACATGAACTTCAAAAGGCACTCCGAATTCTTTCAGTTTATCTGCAGCACCCTTTACTACCGGCAGATCGCTGTCGCTGCCCATTATGATAGCTACTTTTTTACTCATGATTTCCTCACCCTTAAATTGAATTTCCGATAAACGGATATTATCCAAAGTTTATCTTGTTTAAGACAAACTATAGTACTTTGATTATTTTTCTTCTGTATCAACATTTTTCAGGATAAGCTCCATGCTTAAATCATGGATAAATACAAATTCTGTGTGTATTACCGCTTTTGAATCCGAATTTTCATCAGAAGAATAGCTGTATTCTATATCAGCCGAAAAAACATACTCTGTTTCTTCATTATTCAAAGCATATATACTTATATTTGATACTTTTAAAAGCTTACAGTTTTCTAATACTGCACTTTCTGATGTGTCATCATAATTTTCAGATACTACAGTATTGAAAAAATCATTATCTGCATCTGAAAAGATCTTATCTATTTGATCACAGGACTTAGAAAATATTTCAGTTAAAAGATCATTGGGAATATTTCCAGGATCATTTTTATTCTCTGTCTGAAAACTTATATCTGTTCCGGCTGCTTTTCCTGAAAGATTCACATTAGTGTATTTTAATTTTTCATTTTCTATTTTACAAATATACTCTTTTCCTTCTGCTTTGAATGTTAAGCTTTTGCTTGATTCGTCATATACTATATCTTTCCAGACATCAAAAGATAACAGATCGCCGCTTGAAGAAAAAAGCATCTTTTCTTCGGTATCGGTTACAGTTCCGAC
>CADBQZ010000169.1 GCA_902796865.1 uncultured Ruminococcus sp.
AGTGGATGATCTGTCGGTCAGATATACATCTTCCGGACGAAAGATGGGATTTCTTAGTCTACAGGACAGCACCGGTTCTCTGGAGTGTACGGTTTTCCCTGATACTTTTGCAAAGTATGAGAAAAAGTTCAAATATGGAAGTGTTTTGTATATCGGCGGAAAGGCGTCCGTCAAGAGCAGATACAGCAGCAGTATTATCGGTGAAACGTTTTTTGATGAAGATGAGCTTGAAAAGATGATTGAAAGAAAGCTTCTTTGTATAAAGCTTAAAAGCACAGAAAATGAAAAAATATCAGAGATAAGAAAACTTTCAAAAAAAATACCCGGTGCAAACAGGATATGCTTTTATCTTACTGATGCAAAAAAGCTTGTTCGTCCAAAGGATATGGATACAATAAAAATAAGTCAGGAAATGCTAAGGAAGCTGTATGATATTGTAACAGCCGACAGCGCCGGACTTATAGACGGATAAGCTTACGGCAGTCATTTTTTATACAAAAACGAAAGCAGGCTTTCGATAAACTTTTACTGTATTTTGCGTAGAAAACACTTGACAAAAATTTGAAATGTAGTAAAATAGTATATGTAGGTATATCTGAGTATATCTATAAATATTTATACTATATGCTGATACACAGAAAGCGAACGAAAGTCAGCATATCTGTGAGGCAGTCACTATAAATTGCCTTATCAAAGGCGGATAGGAGTTATGATAATGATAAAGAAGATCGGTATTTTGACAAGCGGCGGAGATGCACCTGGAATGAATGCAGCTGTAAGAGCTGTAGCAAGAGCAGCTATCAGAAAGGGTATGCAGGTTTACGGTATCCGCAGAGGTTATAACGGACTTATAAATGGTGATATTTTTGAAATGAATGAGAGAAGCGTTTCTGATATTATCCAGAGAGGCGGTACCTGCCTTTATACAGCAAGATGTCCTGAATTCAGAACAGAAGAGGGCTTACAGAAGGCTAAAGAAATGTGCGGAAAGTTAGGGCTTGAAGGTATCGTTGTTATCGGCGGCGACGGCTCATTCAGAGGAGCAGCTGATCTTTCAGCGAGAGGTATCCTTTGTATAGGACTTCCGGGAACTATAGATAATGATATCTCATGTACTGAATATACTATCGGCTATGATACAGCAATGAATACTGCTGTTGAAATGGTAGACAAGCTTCGTGATACAACACAGTCTCACGACAGATGCAGCGTTGTAGAGGTAATGGGCAGAGGAGCAGGATATATAGCTCTTAATGCCGGCATTGCCTGCGGTGCTACATATGTTATCACAGCTGAGATACCATATAATCTTGATGATGTTGCTAAAAAGATGCTTGAATCAAGAAAGACAGGTAAGCAGCACTTCATCATCGTTGTATCAGAGGGTGTTGGTCATTCTGAAGAGATCGCAAGAACACTTCAGGACAAGACAGGCATCGAAGCACGTACTACTATACTCGGTCATGTTCAGAGAGGCGGTTCACCTACTGTAAGAGACAGAGTACTTGCAAGCCGTATGGGTTACTATGCTGTTGATCTTCTTTCACAGGGCATAGGCAACAGAGTAGTTGGAATCCAGAAGAGCGAGATAGTTGATTTTGATATCCAGGAAGCACTTGCAATGGAAAAATCATTCCCTGAGGATCTTTATCACATAGCAGGTGAGATCGCATTTTGATCAGAATTTAATATTCGCATCAGAGTAGAGAGCTGTGCGTAAAGTGTCCGCAGAACGGGGAGTTGTCTGTGGAACGAAAAGCCGTGATACGGTTTGCGGTGCAGCTTTCGCATCCCGCTGTATGCATAAAGGAAAACCTTTTTATTTGTCCTTTGTGCAGAGCAGCACATGAACAGTGTGTTAAACACACATAAAGGAGGACATTATGAAAAGGTTTTTTAGTATTTTTAAAGCATCTGCCGCTGAGCTTACCGGCAGGAATAAGGTCGTATGCATCGTTGTGACAGCACTTCTTATAGCGCTTTCAATGTCTCTTGAAGCATTTACGATAGAGATACCGTTTGCAAAGATCAATTTTGCGTATATAGCGATCGCTGCTATAGGTATGCTATATGGTCCGGCAATAGCATTTTTTGCAGGCGGCATATGCGATGTACTGGGTTATATAGTACATCCGGATGGAGCATTCTTGCCGATATATACGCTCATAGCAATGGTACAGGGACTTATCTACGGTATAGTGCTTTACAGAGGCTGGGGAAATATAAGCATTCCTGAGAAAAAACTCGGAAGAAGGCTTACTGAATTTTCTGTAAGGATAATAATAGCAAGACTTCTTGATGTCGTTATAATAAACCTGCTTATGAACACAGCTGCAAACCTTCATTACGGATTTATACCGGATAAAGCGTTTGGTGCGGCAGTAGCAGCAAGGATCGCAAAGAATGCACTCCAGCTTTGTGCAGATATTCCTATACTCCTTGTGATACTTCCGGTGATACTCGGTGCGTTCACAAAGGTGTTCAAGGGCAGAATGAATAATGCGGCATAAAGAATGTTAATGACTGCATTTTATATTATTGTATTATATTTATCAGACTTTTAAGGCGGGGACAGTTTCTTTACCCTATGTCAAGGAACAGCGGTTTATACCCCTTTGGCAGTGGGGGATAGGGGGACAGTGTCCCCCCTATTATATAGTTCTTGTGAAATGTTACGAAAGGATAAAAAGATGAAGATAGGATCAATTGGCGCCGGAAATATGGGAAGCGCTATAATGAAAGGCATAGCATCAAGCAGCATGAAAAATGAAGTAGAGCTTTACGCCTTTGATACAGATGAAGCAAAGCTTGATGCTTTAGCTGAATGCGGAATAAAAAAGGCTGCTTCGGCTAATGATATATGCGATATATGCGATATAGTTTTTCTTGCTGTAAAGCCTCAGGTTTTTGAGGAAGTGCTTTTATCCTTCAAGGATCATGCAAGAAAGGAAACTGTATTTGTTTCTATCGCAGCAGGTATCACAGATAGCTTTATAAGAAAAACTTTGGGCAGCGATGACATAAAAGTAATACTTGTAATGCCAAATACTCCGCTTTTACTTGGTACTGGTGCAACGGCTATTGGCGAGGCAAATGATGTTCCAAAGGAAAAATTTGATCTTGTATGCCGTGTTTTTGAAAACTGCGGAAAAGCATTTGTTATCGGAAGCGATAAAATGAAAGAAGTGATCGCTGTAAACAGCAGCAGCCCGGCCTTTATCTATCTGTTTGCAAAAGGCTTTATAGAATACGGTGATGAGCAGGGGATAGGTGCAGAGCTTTCAAAAGAGCTTTTTGCACAGACGCTTATCGGTTCAGCAAAGATGATAACAGATTCAGGATATTCTATAGATGAGCTTATAAAGATGGTCTCATCTCCGGGCGGTACTACTCTTGCAGGTCTTGATAAGCTTTACAGCGGTGGACTTGAAAAAACGGTAAAAAATGCTTGTGAGAGCTGTACAAAAAGGGCATATGAGCTTTCAAAATGAATAAAGTAGTCTCGTAGTGCATATCCTTTAAAAAAAGATATTAAAGGAATGATGCACAGTGAGATCTATAGGAAGGACAAGCTTTAGCATATCCGACAGCAGAAGGAAAAGTCTGATAGTTCTTACAGCATTTTCGATGCTGGGAATAATTTTAGGTACAGTTATAGTTCTGATGGAAAATGACTTAAAAAGGCTTTTCATGCTAAGAGTTACGCAGAATATGATAAAGGGAGTTTCAGAACTTTCTTTTATAAAGCAGCTTATGCGTACATTTCTGCCTGTTGCTTTGATACTTATAATACAGTTCTTTTCCGGATATTTTGCTTTCGGACAGCCTTTTGCAGTTATGACCGTAACAGCAAGAGGGGCGGCCTGCGGTATGGCAGCGGCTCTTACATATTTGTCTATGGGTATAAAGGGTATTTTTACGGTCATGTTTATGATACTGCCGTTTTCACTTATGAGTATCGCTATAGTTATATTAGGAGCAAGAGAAGCATCGGGCATGGCGTGGAAAATAGCGAAGTTTTCGTTTTTCAGAGAAGAGCAAGCTTCTCCTGAACGGAAGCTATATCTGATAAAATTTGCAGTTCTGCTCATATTTTCAGTGATCATATCTCTTTTTGATACGGTCATGTACAGCATATTGGGCGATATACTGGGATAAAATTAAGGAGTTTTGATAATAACATGGGTTTGTTTTACAGCTATAAAAAGGCAGGGTCGGGCATAGATAAAAACGCTCCGGAAAAAAACAGGATAGTTCTGTTTTTTGAGATACTTGTTAGAAAATTCTGGAAGATAATGGAAGTAAATCTTCTTTATTTTATCTTCTTTCTGCCGCTTTTTTTAGGATATTATTCGTTTATAAGTGTTTCAAATATAACTGCAAAGCTTGTAGTAACGATAGCCTGTGCAGTTGTTTTTGCGGTATGCTTCGGACCTGCTACAGCAGGACTGTTTAAGGTCATAAGGAATTATTCTCTGGAACGGCATTCTTTTATAATCTCTGACTTTAAAAAAGGCTTTACAGAAAATTTCAAGCAGGCATTTGTCTTAGGACTTGTGGATATAATAGTGACAGTTTCAGTATGTGCAGCGGCTTATGTATATCCGCAGATGGCAAAAACACAGGACAGCAATCTTATATATGTGATGCTTGTTTTGAGTATAAGTCTTGGTGCAGCGGTCATAATGATAAGTTTTTATGCTTATCTTATGATAGTTTCGGTAGATATATCGTTTAAAAATATCATAAGGAATTCGATCGTTCTGGCATATATGGCGATCAAAAAGACTCTTCTGACATTTTTATTCACAGTAATTATTGCAGGTGCTTTTGCCGCACTTACAATATACAATCTTTATACAGTATTTGCTTTTCCATTTGTTCCGGCTGGGATAATAGTTCTTATAATATACTTTAACTGCTATCCTGTTATACGCAAATATGTTATTGATCCTTATTACGAAAAGACCGGATTGAAAAATCCTGAAGCTGACGAT